>JAZQFO010000047.1:0-10262 GCA_045539535.1 Acetatifactor sp. | reverse complement strand
CAGGATGACAGAGTCTGTGCATTTACCTCTCTGAAGGCGATGCTTGATTCTGCGAAAACCGACCGTACCCAGTGTTGTATTCTGGTGGATAAGGAGGAAATCGGTTCGGTGGGTGCCACCGGTATGCAGTCTCAGTTTTTTGAGAATGCAGTGGCAGAGTTTATGGAGCTTGCAGGACAGTACAGTGAGCTTAATCTGCGTAGATGCTTAGCCCACAGCTGCATGCTTTCTTCTGATGTAAGCAGTGCCTATGACCCTTCCTATGCAGCAAGCTTTGACAGAAAGAATGTGGCATATATGGGTAATGGTATGGTGCTTCTTAAGTTTACCGGAGCCAGAGGAAAGTCAGGCTCCAATGATGCCAATGCAGAGTATATCGCTCATATCAGGGATATTTTTGACAAAGAAAAGGTGCTTTTCCAGACAGCAGAGCTGGGTAAAGTAGATCTGGGCGGTGGCGGAACTATTGCCTATATGCTGGCATTGTACGGCATGAATGTAATTGATTGCGGAGTAGCTGTGCTCAATATGCATGCTCCTTGGGAAGCAACCAGTAAGGCTGATGTGTATGAGACTTATAGGGGCTATATGGCGTTTTTGAAGCATGCTGATGATGCAAAGGTTTTCTAAGATACAGTGGAGATAATATGGAAACAAAACAGGAATTAAGAAAATCAGATTTTTATTTTGATTTGCCGGAGGAATTGATTGCCCAGGACCCCCTGGAGGATCGTTCCTCCTCCCGTTTATTGAGATTGAATAAACATACAGGTCAGGTGTCCCATCATGTTTTTAAAGACATTGTGGATTATTTGCAGCCCGGGGATTGTTTGGTACTTAACAACACAAAGGTCATTCCGGCAAGGCTTCTGGGTGAGCGCGAAGGAACAGGAGCTCATGTGGAGGTGCTTTTGTTAAAGCGAAGAGAAGCAGATGTGTGGGAGACTCTGGTTAAGCCCGGTAAGAAGTGCAAACCCGGTACCCGATTAGTATTCGGAGATGGGCTGCTTCATGCAGAGGTACTTGAAACTGTGGAGGAAGGGAACCGTCTGATTCGATTTGAGTATGAAGGCATTTTCGAGGAAGTGCTGGATCGTTTGGGCGAGATGCCTCTTCCGCCTTATATTACCCATAAGCTGCAGGATAAGACCCGTTATCAGACTGTTTATGCCAAATACGAGGGTTCAGCAGCAGCTCCTACGGCCGGTTTACATTTTACACAAGAGCTGCTTGCTGAGATTCAAAATAAAGGTGTCAAGATTGCCTATGTAACATTGCATGTGGGACTTGGAACCTTCCGGCCCGTGAAGGAAGAAAATGTGCTGGAACATCATATGCATTCTGAGGCATATCAGGTGACAGAGGAAACAGCGAATTTGATTAATCAGACCAAGAAAAAGGGCGGCAGGGTGATCTGTGTGGGTACCACCAGCTGCCGTACGGTAGAGAGTGCAGCGGATGAAAGCGGACAAGTGGTAGCCGGTTGCGGGGACACGGAGATTTTTATTTATCCGGGATACCGATTTAAGGTGTTGGATGCACTGATTACCAATTTTCACTTACCGGAGTCTACATTGGTAATGCTTGTATCTGCTCTGGCAGGCAGGGAAAACGTGTTGGCAGCCTATGAGGAAGCCATTAGAGAACGATATCGTTTCTTCAGTTTTGGAGATGCCATGTTTGTTGAGGGAGAGTAAAACTTTGATTGTTGTATTTGGTATCACAATTGTGGCAATTTTGTTTTTGGTATTTGTCGTGGCGCCGGCTGTTATTGGTATCGTTTTATTGGTTATGGCAGTGGCGAAGGGGAGAAAAAAGGACTCCCGAACGAAAAAACAGGTATGGTTTCAGGGAATTTTGGGTAGTGTACTTATGCTTCCCCTTTTGATTTCCCTTATATATGTGGGCTCTGTTAAGTTCGATGATTGGCAGAGGAATCATAATTCGCTGGTATATAATGTGAATCATGGCAATTATGCAAGAGTAGAGGCACTTCTAAAGGAAGGGGCTAATCCGGATTGTACGCTACATAACCTGCCGGCAGACGAAGGAAAAAAGGCGCTATTATCCTATATGTGTGAAAATAACGGTTTTATGGATGAGTTTGATAATCCGGTGGACGCAAGTTTGACCAGAGAAGAAAGAGAAATGATGCAGCTGCTAATAGATTATGGAGCAGATGTGAATCGCGTGGACTATGATCATGCAAAGGAGAGTGCTGTGCATAAAACTTTGTCGGAGGCAGACTATGACAGCAATACAGATGCCTGTGGCTTCACACCGCTTATGTATGCTGTGAGAAGCGGTGATTCCATGACCGTACAGTTTTTAGTGGAAAATGGTGCAGATGTAAATGCCGCAGATTATTGCGGATATACACCTGTGCACATTGCGGTAAGTTGTTTGGATGGCAGAAGTGGTGCCTATATGCTTGAATATCTAATTGAACAGGGAGCAGATGTGACTGCAGTAACCAATTACGGTCAGGATGTAAATGACTTGTTTGCTCAAAATGATATGTTAGACAGAACTCATATGCAAAAGGTTTTGACAGATACTTATAAAGAACAGAAGCAATAGAGAGAATTTATTGTTTACATTGTTGTAAAATCATGATAAATTATACGTAATAGGGTTTACGAAAGGAGATGGAAGCAGATGGCAAGAACAATTCTTGTGACCGGCGGAAGCGCCAGTGGCAAATCCAGATGGGCGATTTCTCAGTTTGCAGCATGTGACAATGTACTTTACATATGTCCCGGCAAGTTGGACGAGGATACCCGTAACCGAATTGAATATGGCAATCGTCAAAATTATGTTCAGTGGGATATCAGAGAGGATGTAACGTCCAATCCCCAAGGACTGTATAACAGACATAAGTTTGTGGTTTTTGATGATCTGTACAGTTATACGATTAAGGTTATGGAACAGATGTGTCCTGATATTACAAATTGCGATGCTGAGATGGAAAAGTCTATCGCAAGACGTATTATTGACGATATTATTGCGATGCAGGAAGAGACCCGCTTGATTGAGGGAGATTTAGTGGTAATCACATTGGAGACCGGTTTTTCCATTAATCCGGATGATCCTACAATCAGATCCCTTCGTAAGATTCTGGGTGTTGTAAATCAGCGTATTGCAAATGTATCAAGTGATGTATATCTGTCTGCAAGCGGAATTCAGTTTAAAATCAGATAACCGGTATTGCAGCAGGGGGCGTAACAGAAGAAAGAGAGGGCTTTCAGATGGATATTGAACAACTTATAATTGAAGCACGTAGACTTTTGGCATCCGATATTCACCTTACCGTAGGTGCGGATACCGTAATTCGTATAAATGGAGAATTAAGAAAATTCGGCGAGCGGGATGATATTGCAGTAAACCGTATGATTCATTCCCTTCTTACTGCAGAGCAGGAGAAGAGATTCAGTACTGATGGTATTGATTTGGACTTTAGCTTTGAGATTAGCGACGGTTCTGTTCAGCGTGTAAACGTGTATCACCAGAACGGCAGGGCAGCTGCGGCAATCAGATTATTAAACACTAAGGTGCCTACTTTGGAGGAGCTTGAAATGCCTCCTGTACTTAGTGAATTGGCAGCTAAGAGAAAAGGTCTGGTATTGGTTACCGGTTCTACCGGAAGTGGTAAGACCACTACTTTGGCTGCTATGATTGATGAGATTAACAAAAAGCGTGCTTGCCACATCATCACTATCGAGGATCCTATTGAGTATCGCTATGAGCCCGGTAAGGCTATTATCCATCAGCGTGAGCTTGGAAGAGATGTACCGGATTTTAAGTCTGCGCTGAGAAGTGTTTTGCGTGAGGACCCGGATGTAATTCTGATTGGTGAGATGCGTGACTATGAGACCATTTCTCTGGCACTTACCGCTGCAGAGACCGGACATTTGGTATTGGCAACCTTGCATACTGCAAGTGCAGCCCAGACAATCGACCGTATTATTGATGAGTGTCCTGTTGATATCCGTGATCAGGCCCGCATGCAGCTGGCTAACCTGTTGCAGGGTATTATTGCCCAGACGCTGGTGCCCCGAATGGATGATAAGGGCGGACGTACTGCGGCCATGGAGATTTTGATTGGTACAGATGCAGTTAAGAATATGATTCGTACCAACAAGATTGCACAGTTGACTACTGTAATGCAGACCTCTGCACGTCAGGGTATGTGTACCTTTAACGACAGCCTTTCCAAGCTTTGCAGAGAAGGTATTATTTCCTATGACGTGGTAATGCAGTATACTATGGATAACGCAGAGCTGGAAGGTCCCATGTAAGGATTAGAGAATTATAGGAATTGGATATTGACGAATCGTTTTAGAGATGCTAGAATGATTTCACAACGCCCACAAGATTATCGAAAGATACGGCGCTTGTGGGCGTTTCTTATAGTTTAGACATATTTCTGCAGATGCTATTCTGGAGCATCCGCATTTTCCGGAAAATTCTTTTTTCAAAAAGCATATCTGATTTTTCCCAATGGACCTTGACAACTGAATATGGATACCATGGTTTATTTTGCGTGTTTTAATATTCTGAGAACAATATGGAAAGGAGAAATGATATGACAAGTAATGAACTGTTGTTAGCTATTTCACAAATGTTGGAGCCTATTAGAGAGGATGTAAAAGAAATAAAAAACCGTATGGAGCACCTGGAAGAGCGTATGGAGCACCTGGAAGAGCGTATGGAGCACCTGGAAGATCGTATGGAGCATCTGGAAGTACGAGCGGATCGCTTAGAGATGCGTATGAATCGTTTAGAAGCACGTATAGATGCGTTAGAGAAGCGTATGGATAGTTTAGAGAATAAAATAGTGCATCTGGAGGTTCGGACCAAGCAGATTGAATTGACGTTGGAGAACAATATATCATCCAGATTACAGACTATTGAGGCTTGCTATACGAGTACTTACAAGCGTTACAAGACGAGTGTGGAGGATTATGATACGATTAAACAAGATATTACCGTGTTAAAAGAAGTAGTAATGGAGCATAGTACAAAGATACAGAAAATCTCATAAGCAAGATTTTGTCTTCTCTTTTTGCCCATTATGAGTTATAATTAAATGATTAAGTGTCAAATGAAAAGGAGTGCTGGAAAGGGAAATGGCGGCAAAGAAATATTATGCTGTAAAAAAGGGAAAGGTAACCGGTATATTCACGGAATGGTCAGAGTGTAAGGCATCTGTGGATGGTTTTCCGGGCGCTGAGTATAAAGGTTTTGCCACCAGGAAAGAAGCTTCTTCGTATCTGGGGTTGGAGCCGGAGCTTGCAGATGTGGAAAATGATTCAATGAGCCGGAGTAGGAAGCAGGATTATACCACCATTCCGGGGCGTTTGCTGGTATATGTGGATGGAAGTTATGATGATTCCCTGCCCAAGTATGCCTTCGGCTGTGTATTCTTGTTAGAGAAAGGACAAATCCGGCTGGCATATGGCAACGGAGATAATCCGCAGTCTCTGAAACACCGCAATGTAACAGGTGAGATGCTTGGAGCAATGTATGCAGTTCGCACAGCTATGATGAACGGTTATTCAGAGGTTGAAATTTGTTTTGATTATGAAGGAATTGAGAAATGGGTTACGGGGAGCTGGAGAAGTAAGACGGAGCTGACCGCAAAATATGCACAGTCCATGCGTGAGTGGAGTAACAGCATCCGGATTATTTTTACCAAGGTAACTGCCCATAGTAATGTAAAATACAATGAATTGGCAGATGCTACTGCCAAGAGAGGACTTACAGAAGCAAACGGCGTGCCGAAGGTAATGCGTCTGGAGGAACTGGAAATTTATGCAGAATAAGGGCAATTTTGAAGAACAAATCAGATTAAATAAATATTTAGCCCAATGCGGCATCTGTTCCAGAAGAGATGCGGATAAGCTGATTGCGTCCGGCAAGGTGCTGGTAAATGGGGTGATTGCCCAAATGGGGCAGACTATATCTGCTTCCGATTCCGTTCAGGTAGGCAAGAAGGTTTTGCAGGGGCGGGAGAAAACGGTTGTCTTGGCCTGTTATAAGCCGGTAGGAGTAACCTGCACAGAAAGAGATCCTCATGCTGCCCGCAAGATTACGGATATGATTAAATATCCGGTTCGTGTTACCTATGCGGGCCGACTGGATAAGGATTCAGAAGGGCTGTTGCTTTTGACTAACGACGGAGCACTGATTGATGCGATGATGCGTGGTGCCAATGGTCATGAGAAGGAATACGTGGTAAAGGTTAACAAAGAAATCACAGAAGACTTTCTAGATAAAATGTCGCGGGGAATCTATATAAAGGAGCTAAAGGCTACTACCAGACCCTGTGAGGTTGCCCAAATCGGAAAATATACCTTTAACATTGTGCTAACCCAAGGATTAAATCGACAGATTAGACGTATGTGTAAAGAATGCGGTTATGAGGTAAAAGAATTAAAGCGAGTTCGGGTGATGAATATTTTGTTGGGAGATTTGAAATCCGGAGCTTATCGAGAGCTTACGGAAACAGAGCAAAGAGAACTGTATCAGAGAACGGGGCTGGTCAAAGGAGAGAAATAAATGCAGGATGATAAACGCGACAGAATAAAATATTTGGTGGAAACCCTAAGTCAGGCATCTAAGGCTTACTATGCAGAAGACAGAGAAATCATGAGCAATTATGAATATGATGCGCTTTATGATGAACTGGTAGCGTTGGAGGCAGAGACAGGGATTGTTTTGGCCAACAGTCCCACTGTGAATGTGGGGTATGAAGCTGTGGACGAGCTTCCCAAGGAGCGTCACGAATCGCCCATGCTTTCCTTGAGTAAGACTAAGAGCAGGGAGGAACTTCGTAGCTGGCTGCAGGGCAAAGGGGCAGTTTTAAGCTGGAAATTGGATGGCCTAACTATTGTGCTGACATATCAGGGAGGTAAGCTGGTAAAAGCTGTAACCAGAGGAAACGGAGAGATTGGTGAGGTTATTACCAATAACGCCCGTACCTTTAAGAATCTTCCCTTGCAGATTGCTTATCAGGGAGAATTGATTCTTAGAGGAGAGGCTGTTATCAGTTATTCGGATTTTGAACAGATGAACAGGGAAATTGCGGATGAGGCAGATAAATACAAGAATCCTCGCAACCTCTGCAGTGGTTCTGTGCGTCAGCTAAATAACGAGGTGACTGCTAGGAGAAACGTACAGTTTTACGCATTCAGTCTCGTGAAAGCAGATGGTGCAGCGCTTGAAAATTCAAGAGAGGCGCAGTTTGTATTCTTGGCCGAACAAGGATTCCAGGTGGTAGAGCATTATTTGGTAGATGAAGAGAATATTTTGGAGCGAATTGACTATTTTGCCGATAAGATAGAATCCTATGATATTCCTTCAGATGGACTGGTGCTGACATATGAGGATATTGCTTATGGACGGTCTCTTGGACGGACTGCCAAATTCCCCAGAGATGCTATTGCTTTTAAATGGGCAGACGAGATTCGGGAGACTACACTGTTGGAGATGGAGTGGAGTGCCAGTCGTACCGGACTGATTAATCCGGTGGCTATCTTTGAACCGGTGGAATTAGAGGGTACCACGGTAAGCCGTGCTTCTGTGCACAATGTGAGCATTGTAAAGGGGCTGAAGCTGGGTATTGGAGACAGGATTACTGTGTATAAGGCCAATATGATTATCCCACAGATTGCTGAGAATCTGACGGGCAGTAATAATCTGGAAATTCCGAAGATGTGTCCCGTGTGTGGTCAGCCTACACAGATAAAGCAGTTGAATGATGTACAGTCCTTGTACTGCATGAACGAGAGCTGTGCGGCTAAACAGATAAAAGCATTTACCTTATTTGTTAGTAGAGATGCTTTAAACATCGACGGACTTTCTGAGGCTACGCTTGAAAAGTTTATTGAGCGTGGATTTATCCATGAGTTTGGAGATTTGTTTGAGCTGGAAAAGTATCGCGATACTATTGTGGAGATGGAAGGCTTTGGTGAGAAGTCTTACAAAAAATTAATTGAGAGTATAGAGGCAGCCAGAGTCACTACGCTGCCCAGACTGTTATACGCCCTTGGAATTGCCGGTATCGGTGTGGCAAATGCCAAGATGCTCTGCAGGCAGTTTGATTATGATTTGGATCGGATGCGACAGGCAGATGAGGAGACTTTAAGCAGCATTGAAGGTATTGGAGAGGTGTTGGCAGGAGGATTTGTGGCCTACATGCGCAGTGAGGAGAATCTGGCGAAGCTCGACAGACTGCTTGGCAAGCTGGAGCTTGAGAAACCGCAGGTAGACAGCGATGCTCAGACCCTGGCGGGTATGAGCTTTGTAATCACCGGAAGCCTGAATCATTACGAGAACCGTAACGAGTTAAAGGATATTATTGAGTCCAAGGGCGGTAAGGTCACAGGCAGTGTAACCGGTAAAACCACCTGCCTCATTAACAATGATATCAATTCTACTTCTTCCAAGAATAAAAAGGCTAAGGAGTTAAATGTGCCGATTCTGACAGAGGAAGATTTTATGGCACAGTATTTGGGATAAAAGGATAAGAGATAGAAGAAAGTAAGAGGGATTTAAAATGCCTATTAAGACACAAAGTGAACTTCCTGCAAAGGAGATACTGGAAAATGAAAATATATTCGTAATGGATGAAAGCCGTGCGTTGCATCAGGATATTCGTCCCTTGCAGGTGCTGATATTAAACAATATGCCCATCAAGCAGGATACTGAGCTTCAGCTTTTACGTGCGCTTTCCAATACGCCGCTTCAGGTGGATGTAACCTTTATGAATGTAAAGAGCCATGTTTCACAAAACACATCCGCAAGTCATTTGAACAAGTTTTATGTTTCATTAGATGATATCAGAGATCGTAAATTTGACGGCATGATTATTACCGGTGCACCGGTGGAGGATATTTCCTTTGAAGAGGTGGATTATTGGGAGGAGACTTGTGAGATATTAGATTGGGCAGAGACACATGTAACCTCTACACTTCATATCTGTTGGGCAGCACAGGCGGGATTTTACCACTATTATGGTATCAATAAAAGCCAGCTTCCCCGCAAGCTTTTTGGGGTGTATGAGCATGAAGTGGCTAATCGTAAGATTCCACTGGTAAGAGGGTTTGATGATATATTCCTTGCACCTCACAGCAGACATACAGAGACCTCGGCAGAGGCAATTCATGCCTGTAAGGAGATTACAGTATTGGCAGAGTCCAAGGAGGCAGGAGTATTTCTCGCAATAGCAGAGGACGGCAAGAAAATTTTTGTAAACGGTCATCCGGAGTATGACCGATATACCTTGCGCAATGAGTATCAGCGAGATTTGAATAAGGGTCTGGATATTCAGGTGCCTTATAATTACTTCCCGGATGATGATCCTGAGAAAAGACCTTTGCTTCAGTGGAGAAGCCATAGCAATAATTTGTATAGCAACTGGCTCAATTATTACGTATATCAGGTAACGCCCTACGAGCTGTAAAGCTTTTTATCACTACTCGCATAAAATTGAAGGTGTAAAGTCCTATGAAACGGGACCTTACACCTTTTTGATTACAATAAGTATCTTGATTGAATTGAATCCGTACAGTCGGGTTGTTTAACCGAAGCGAATCTTAGGCGCAACTCCTTTCCCGCAGATAATAGTACAAGCCTGCAAGCATCTGAGTGTTGGTAGGAAACAGCTTGTCCGGACGGATGCTGTTGCCAAAGATTCGGTAAATCATTTGCATGTTGCCGTAGGTCCATGCAGTTTGGATAGAGTGGCGCATAGCGCGTTCTACACGGGCGGGAGTGGTTTTAAATTGTTTGGCTACATCAGGATAGATCTCCTTTGTAATGTGGTGCAACCTGTGTGGTTCCTGGAGGATTAAGTCCATCGAATATAAGATATATTCGTAGCCATACACATGTTGGGGGAAGCCGATAGTCAACAGTAAATCTTTGATGCTGTTTAGCTCGGACGTTGACTCCGGCTTCAATTTTCGACTTTTTGATTCAGTTTTTTTCGTAGTCATATTCACTCTCCATTGATAAATATAAATTGGTTACAAAAAAATATTATCCTAAATATTGACAAAATGAAATATCTTTTATAACATTATTTTCGACAGCAAAATATAAAATGGGTGTCAATTTTGACACAAGGGTGATTTATGTTAAGACAACGATTCGTAACACTACTGGCAGAGCGAAACTGGAGCTTGGAGTATTTTTCGGAAATAAGCGGTGTTCCCATCGAGACCGCCAAGAATTTAAAATCCGGCAAGACTACCAAT
>JAZQFO010000046.1:0-13825 GCA_045539535.1 Acetatifactor sp. | reverse complement strand
TATTGCAGAGGATATGATGTACAACACCTACAACATGGGTCTTGGTATGGTTGTGGCAGTTGATCCTGCAGATGTGGATGCTACCATGGCAGCTATTCAGGCAGCAGGCGACACTGCATATGTAGTAGGTCATTGTGAAGCGGGTGAGAAGGGAGTTACTTTATGTTAAAAGTAGCTGTACTGGTATCCGGCGGCGGCACCAATCTGCAGGCCATTATGGATGCCATTGATAACGGTACCATTACCAACACCGAGATTAAGGTGGTCATCAGCAATAATGCAGGCGCATATGCGCTGGAGCGTGCCAAGAATAAAGGAATTGATGCGGTGTGCGTATCTCCTAAGGATTACGAGAACCGTGAGATTTTCAATGATGCACTTCTTGCCAAAATTGATGAGTATCAGGTGGATTTGATTGTACTTGCAGGATTTCTTGTAAAAATCCCCGAGAAGCTTGTGGAGAAGTATGAGAGAAGAATCATCAACATTCATCCTTCTCTGATTCCTTCTTTCTGTGGCGTGGGATATTATGGGTTGAAGGTTCACGAGGCTGCGTTGGAGCGCGGCGTGAAGGTGACCGGAGCTACTGTTCACTATGTGGACGCTGGTATGGACACCGGTCCCATTATCCTGCAGAAGGCTGTGTATGTGGAAGAGGGAGATACTCCTGAGGTTTTGCAGAGGCGTGTAATGGAGCAGGCTGAGTGGCAGATTCTGCCTCAGGCCATTAACATGATTGCGAATAAGTAGTAAAGGTATGAAACACAAGCCGGCGTCCTAGGATGCCGGCTTGTAACAGCATATGCAAAGGGCAAGGAAAATGATTTTCAAAGATAAAAGAAAACTGTGTCTGGCGCTTCTTGCAGGTGTAATACTGGCATTTTGTTATTGTGCAGGTTATTCGCTGGAGAAAGCGGACACAGTGGATTTGTCCAATAAAATATTTTATGTATATTGGCTTCTTGCTTCGCTTTTGGGAAGTGTTATAGTCTCTTTGATCTGGAAAGGGTTAGAGCGGCTGTCGGATGGTTTCACACTTAAGGCGGGATGGTTTAAAGTGCCGGATAAGATAAAGGACATTCACATGCCATTTTGGGCAAAGGTGAGTTTTTTATTTGTGTGCTGGGTTCCTGCGTGGCTGTCTATTTTTCCCGGAGCTTTCTCCTATGACGCAGATGCAGAGTGGCTGCAGATAGCCACAGGTCAGATTACGGCACATCACCCGGTACTGCATGTATTGTTTGTGGGCGGAATCACCGAAGGGGTGGGAGCTCTGACGGGCGATTACAACGTTGGTATTGCTGTATGTACGCTGTTGCAAATGCTTTTGTTGGCGGTTGTATTTGCGTATGTTTCAGACTATCTGAAAGAGATGAAGGTAGGCAAGGCTTTTCGTTGTTTTGCACTGCTGTTTTATGCATTTTCTCCCGTGATACAGCTGTTTGCAATCTGTTCTACAAAGGATGTGTTGTTTGCAGCTATGGCACTGTTGTTCCAGATTTCTATATTAAGACTTCTGGAACAGGGAGATGCGTTTTGGAGTAAGCCCAAATGGCAGGTATTATTTGTGGTGTCAGCTCTTCTTGCGATGATTCTGCGCAACAACGGATTATATATCGTGATTCTCTCGCTGATTATGATTTTCGTGTATGTGAAGCAGGATAGAAATAAACTGTGGAAACTGATTCTTCCGATTGCGGCGGTGTATTTGATTTATACAGGACCGATGTACAAAATCATGAATGTACAGGCCGGAGGTGTGGAAGAGATGCTGTCGGTTCCCATCCAGCAGATTGCACGTGTGCATCATTATGAGGCAGACAGTATAGAAGAAGGCGATTTGGAGCTTTTGTATCAGGTCATACCCAAGGAAAATTGGGATGCCTACCGCGTAAGTGTATCGGATTTTGTGAAGTCCGGATTTGTTGCGGAAGCGTATGAACAGAATAAAGCAGAGTTTTGGAAGATTTGGCTTAAGCTTGGCGTGGAACATCCGTTGACCTATGTCAATTCCTTCCTGCTTGGAACGGTGGATTTTTGGTATCCTCATGCAGTGATGGACGGATACAGGGATGTATACGGCAAAAGCAGCTATTTTGACTATCAGGTGTGTGACCCGGGAAGAGAGATTGTGATACTTGAGGGGCTGCATGAATTTTATGAATACATTTCGCTGGACAAAAGTGCACAGCAAATTCCGGGAATGTTTCTTGTACTTAGTCCCGGCTGGTATTTTGTTGTGGCATTTGTAATATCTATGTATTTGTGGTATAGGCGCTCCTATGGGAAGCTGATTGTGATAATGGTTGTGGGTTGGAACATGCTCACAGTGCTTTTGGGACCCATTGCACTGGTGCGGTATGTATTGCCGCTGTTTTACGGAGTGGCACTGTATCCTATATTGATTCAAAAAAGTAAAAAAGACGCATAGGGGCGGCCCTATGCGTTTGTTGTTTGCTCTAATTCTTCAATAAAATACATAATCTGCTTGGTGGTAATGCCTGAATAGTTTATGATCAAGGTGGAATCATAATCAGGGTTATATGCTTCACAGTATTCAGACAGGCAGGATACCAAAATCCTGCGACTTCTAAGGTGGGTAATCAGTTCGGTATCTGAAAGGGTGGTCTGCACCTTTAGGAGAAAGTGGGTTCCTGCGGCATCCTCGATGATCGTGGTTTTGTCCCGCAGGGAGGAATTGCGGATAGCGCCTACAATGTCATCATGCTGCTTGATATAAAAACGTTTCATGCGGTTAATATGGCGCTCCAGATAATTGCCTTCTATAAAGCGGGCCAGGGTAAATTGGTCAAAGCTGGAAACAGAGCAGGAGTAGAAATTCATGGTGGAGATATATCGCTCCATTAAATCCTCCGGAAGTACCATAAAGCTGATGCGGACGGCCGGTGCAATGGACTTGGAAAAAGTGTTCATGTAGATGACCTTGCCACGCACATCAATACTGTACAGAGGCGGTACCGGTACACCGTGGTAGCGGTATTCGCTGTCGTAGTCGTCCTCGATGATGTAGCGGTTCTTTTTGGCATTGGCCCAAGAAAGCAGCTCCAGACGTCTGGCAATGGGGGTTACAAAGCCCAGAGGAAAATGATGGGCAGGTGAAAGATGAACCACATCGCTTCCGGAAGCTTCTAAACGGTCCATGCGGATGCCGTCCTTGTCCAAGGGAATGGCAGTGTAGTGCACCGCGTTGCTCTGGTAGATGGCGCGGATTTTGTTGTAGCCCGGATCTTCCACGGCAAAGGAGGTATCCCGCCCCAAAAGCTGGATCAGACGGGTGTATAGGTATTCTGTTCCTGCACCGATGATAATCTGATCGGGAGACACCTCCATGCCTCGAAAATCCCGCAGATACCCGGCAATGGCTACACGAAGCTCCAGCAGACCGTTGAAGGGCACGGTATCCAGGAGCTTGGCAGTATCGTAGGAGAGGGTTTCACGCATCATCCGATACCAGGTGGAGGCAGGGAACATTTCCATGTTGTTTTTATTGGCCTTTAAATCCACCAAAAAGCGCTCGTCCTGATACTTGGAAACATAGGGCGTATTTTTGGGTTGTTTGGAGCGGTAATCGGATAAGGTACTGACAAAATAGCCCTTTTTCTCTACGGAGTAAATATATCCCTCAAGAAGAAGCTGGGAATAAGCGTTCTCTATGGTTTTGACGCTGAGACCCAAATGTGCGGCTAAGGACCGCTTAGAGGGCAAGGGCGCATCCGGCGTCAGTACGCGGGAAGTGATATCCTTTTTAATGCTTTCATATAGTTGAATGTAAAGGGATTTAGGGGATGATTGGTCTAAGTTGACGGTAATCACATCTGACCTCCTAAAATTTTTATAAATTGAGTATTTAAAAGGTGTCAGTTTGTATTATAATAGAATTACAGATAAAACACAATACACAGCCTACGGGCGGTAAGGAGGAGACTATGGGCGTATATGTAGTAACCGGCGGTTCCAGCGGAATCGGAGCAGCAGCAGTGGCAGCTCTTAAGCAGGACGGCCATGAAGTAATCAATGTGGATTTGAAAAATGGTGACATTTGTGCGAACCTGGCTACCCAGGAAGGCAGAGAAGGCGCTATCCGTGAGATTTATGAGAAGTGCCCTGACGGCCTGGACGGTATTATCTGCAATGCAGGTGTATCCGGTAACTGTGGTAATCTTGAGCTTGTGGTTTCCCTGAATTATTTCGGAACCGTAAAGCTGGCTCGCGGTGTGTATGATTTGCTTAAGAAAAAGGGCGGTAGTGTGGTAGTAACTGTATCCAACACCATCTCTCAGGGCACCGGCAGAATGGATATTGTGGACCTTTTGAACAATGTAGGTGATGAGCAGAGAGTGCGTAACATTGTAAAGAATCTGGATGCGTCCAACCAGACCATCGGACAGGCTATTTACATGGCTACCAAGTATGCGCTGGCAAGATGGGTGAGACGTGTGTCCGCTTCCTGGGCGGCAAACGGTGTGCGTGTGAACGCAGTGGCTCCCGGTAATGTGCGTACAGCTATGACAGACAGCTTGAGCGATGCAGCTAAGTTTGCAGTTAGTGCACTGCCTATCCCCGTGCGTTACGGCTCCGATGCCTTGATGGATCCCGAAGAGATTGCGGATTCCATGAAGTTCCTTTTGTCCAAAGCGGCAAGAGGTATCAATGGTATCATCCTGTTTACAGACGGCGGTACGGATGCACTGCTTAATTCAGAGAAAGTATACTAGGAGGGTGTGAAAATGAGAGCGATTGAAAAATATATTGAAGCTTTACAGAAATGTGACAACAGCGCACTTGCTGAGATTTTTGCACCGGACGGAACCCTTCGTGACTACTGTCCCAACAGTGCGGGACGTCAGGAGCATCATGTGTATGGCAGAGAGGCCATTGATATGTTCTTCAAAAATAAATTTACCTTCCGTCAGTATCTGATCAGCGATGCAGAGATTGTAAATGACAATCAGGCGGAGTTTGTGGCATGCATCGGCGGCTATTATGTAATGGCCATCGCTACGGTCCGCAGAGTGGATGAAAATGGTCTGATTACAAGACTTACCGTAAGACCTAAGTAAAATGTATATTAGACAAAAAGGTGGTAGTTTTTACCACCTTTTTTGTTTGGAAAAAGCAATTACGTGAAAAAACAAAAGAAACATTTTGGAAATTCGTGAAAATACAGTGTATACATTTTGAAAATTCGTGATATAATAAAACCAATATATGTAAAAAAGGAAGTGTATATATGATTTTTAAACGAAAAGTGTACAATAAACTTTTAGAATGGAAAGAAATGTCTGCAGGGGCATCAGCGGTGTTGTTGGAAGGGGCAAGACGTATCGGAAAAAGTACTATCGTGGAGGAATTTGCAAAACATGAGTATGATGATTATATGATTCTCGATTTTGCAAAGGAAAACAAGGATATAAGAAATAATTTTATCGAGAATATGGATGACCTGGATACTTTTTTTCGCAATCTGTTTCTGCTAAAGGGAAGAAGCCTAAAAGGTGAAAAATGTGTTTTGATTTTTGATGAGGTTCAGTTGTTTCCGATAGCCAGACAGGCAATCAAATATCTTGTGGCAGATGGGAGATATGAATATATTGAAACAGGCTCTCTTATCTCTATAAAAAGAAATGTACAAGACATTCTGATTCCGTCTGAAGAATATCGAATTAAAATGTATCCCATGGATTTTGAGGAATATTTGTGGGCGCTTAATGATGAGTTCACATATAGTGCAATGAAAGAAGCTTTTGAAAAAAGAAAACCTTTGGGAGATGCTATTCATAGAAAAATCATGAAAACTTTCCGCACTTATATGGCTGTGGGGGGGATGCCTCAGGCAGTTGAGGCATATGTGAGCGGAAAAACTTTTGCTCAGATAGATTTTATTAAACGTAACATATTAGATTTATATGAAGAGGATTTGGCAAAATATGACGCGGATAATCGTGAAAAGGCCTCTGTAATCTACAAAACAATTCCGGAACAGCTGGAAAATAAAAATTCACATTTTAAATTTTCGCTGGTGGATAAGAATGCACGTTACAAAAATTATGTTGATGCAGTAAGTTTTATTTCAGAATCTATGATTGGTAATGAATGTATCAATATAACAAAGCCCGAGGTGGTATTGGAATTGTTCTCTGACAGAAGCAATTTTAAGCTTTATATGGGAGATACCGGGTTGCTGGTAACGCGAATTATGATGAACAGCGAGGAGACAGATGAGGATTTGTATAAAGCCTTGATTATTGATGATTTGGGAATTAATCAGGGGATGATTTTAGAAAATATGGTTGCTCAGATGTTGCGGGCATCCGGACATGGATTATATTTTCACGAGTATTTGTATAAAGCTGAGGGAAATGAGGCGGAAAAGAAATACGAAATTGATTTTATGACTGTGAAAAAGAAAAAAATCTGTCCGATAGAAGTGAAATCCTCAAATTATAAATCGCACAAATCATTTGACTATCTTCTAAAAAAATATCAATTTAAAATGGAAGATAGATACATTATTTATACAAAGGATTTGAAATATGAAGATGGGATTACTTATATTCCTGTTTATATGACAATGTTTATTTGAGATGCGTGAAAATCTTAATAAAGGGATTTGCGCCTTTGCTTGATTTATTTGTCAAATTTTATTATAATACTGATAAGTATGTAAAAAATTAAAAGGAGAACTGACACATGAAGGTTTTAATTGTAGGCAGCGGCGGACGTGAACACGCAATCGCAACATGTGTTGCCAAGAGCGCAAAGGTGGAGAAAATCTATTGTGCGCCCGGCAATGCAGGTATCGGACAGATTGCAGAGTGTGTGGCAATCGGCGCTATGGAATTTGATAAGCTGGTGGCTTTTGCCAAGGAAAATGCAATCGATTTTGTAATTGTGGGCATGGACGATCCTTTGGTAGGCGGTCTGGTAGACCGCATGGAAGAGGCGGGTATCCGCACCTTTGGTCCTCGTCAGAATGCAGCGATTCTTGAGGGTAGCAAGGCGTTTTCCAAGGATTTGATGCAGAAGTACAATATTCCCACAGCAGCCTACAAGAATTTTGATAATGCGCAGGATGCACGTACATATCTTGAGAATGAGGCAGAGTTCCCCATTGTGCTCAAGGCTGACGGTCTGGCACTGGGCAAGGGTGTATTGATCTGCAACACGCTGGAGGAAGCTCTTGCAGGTGTAGATGAGATTATGTGCGACAAGAAGTTTGGTGATGCAGGTAACCGTATGGTTATCGAGGAGTTCATGACAGGACGTGAGGTAAGTGTATTGTCCTTTGTGGATGGTAAGACCATTCGTATTATGACTTCTGCACAGGACCATAAGCGTGCCAAGGACGGAGACCAGGGCTTGAATACCGGCGGTATGGGTACCTTCTCCCCCAGCCCTTTCTACACTGAGGAAGTGGACGAGTTCTGTAAGAAATATATATATCAGGCAACTGTGGATGCCATGGCAGCAGAGGGCAGACCTTTTAAGGGTGTTATTTTCTTTGGTTTGATGCTCACACCCAAGGGCCCTCGTGTGCTTGAGTACAACGCAAGATTCGGCGATCCTGAGGCTCAGGTAGTGCTTCCGCGTATGAAGAATGACATCATTGAGGTGATGGAGGCTTGTGTGGATGGCACTTTGGACCAGATTGATTTGCAGTTTGAAGACAATGCAGCAGTTTGTGTAGTTTTGGCAAGTGACGGATATCCTGTAGCCTATGAAAAGGGCTTTGTGATCGAAGGCCTGGAGAGATTTGAGACAGAGGATGGTTATTATTGTTTCCATGCAGGAACCAAGCAGTCTGACAAGGGTATTGTAACCAATGGCGGACGTGTGTTGGGCGTAACTGCTAAGGGAAGTGACCTGAAAGAAGCGAGAGCCAATGCGTATGCAGCTACAGAGTGGGTAGCATTCGAAAATAAATACATGCGCCACGATATCGGCAAGGCGATTGATGAGGCATAATCAAGTTGCCGAAGTGAGGAGAGTGAGCCTATGGATAATTTGAATCTGCTTGATGTATATCATGTTCCGCGCACCTGTGTGGAGTGCGGTGGAGTAATGGTGTTCAAGGGTGTAGGCGAATATCATTGTGAAGATTGCGGCAGCGTGGCTTATGACGATTACGGCAAAGTCAGACTGTATCTGGAACAGAATCCCGGGGCCAATGCGGTGGCGGTGGAGCTTGATACGGGCGTGTCCCAGAAGACCATACGCCTGATGTTAAAGGAGTCCAGGCTGCAGGTGGCGGAGGGTTCGCCGTCATTTCTGCACTGCGAAAGTTGCCACAAGACAATCCGAAGCGGGCGCTTGTGCTCAGAATGTGAGATTCAATATCACCGCAATCTGGAGCAGAAACAGAGAAAGGCTAATAGCCTGCATGGTTATGGTACAGAGCATGGCGGAGATTCGGGACACAGACGTTATATGCGTGAAAATGACAGATAAACGAAAAGGATGGACAGATGAAAATGAGTAACAAGTTACAAAGAAGGTTGAGAACTGCGGTTGGTGTTGTAATGCTGCTTGCTGTGCTGATGACCGGACTGGAGTGGAATACCATTGTCAGCCTGGCAGACAGTGCGGGTAAGGTTACTGTATCAAGTGCGAAGGTCCGTAAAGAACCCAGCACTACCAGTGAAAGTGTGGGTAGTGTGCTTGAGGGTACAATAGTAAGCATTACCGGTCAGGCTACCGGAAATGATGGAAGTATTTGGTACAAGGTTTCTGTTGATGGCGGAATCGTAGGATACATCCGTTCTGATCTGATGCAGATTACAGATGGAAGTACACCCGGAACTGTTGTGACGCCTACAACTCCTTCCTCTACACCTACCACATCCACACCGGATGAGCCTCTGGTAGATGTGGCTGAAGTGGAGCCTGTTAGCGCAAGCGTGTCCGGCGGCTCCCCTGTACGTGTAAGACAGAATGCATCTACTACCAGCCGAATTGTTACCACTGCGCAGAGTGGTCTGGCGATGACTGTAATTGGTCAGGCTACCGGTACTGACAATAAAGAGTGGTATCAGGTTAGCTTTATTTCCAATGGCTCAGAGGTTAGCGGATTTATCCGTGCAGATTATGTAACAGTAAGCGGTGATTTGGTGCCTGCAGGCAGTGCCGAGGTGCAGGAGCCGGTAGAAGTACCGGAGACCAAAGAACCGGAGCCGGAAGAGGAGAAAAAAGACTGGGAAACCTACTATGATACCAAGTGGCATCTGGTAGACAATACCACCGGCAATTCCTATGATATTGAGCAGATTTTCTCTTCTGTAGAGGCGAATACACAGACTTTGCAGAAGACATTGAAGGAAAATAAGACTCAGCAGATTATCATTATCATTTTAGTGATTTTGGGTATTTTGCTTGGAACAGTAGCATGCTTCCTTTTCTTCAAGATAAAGGATATGGCGGATTCAGCATATTTTAACGAGGTAGAGAGAGAGACTGTACGCAGAAGAACTGCAGACAGACCTGCAACTCAGAGACCTCAGAGCGGCCAGAAGGTGATGCAGACGGTAGGTGCGGAGGGTGCCAAGCGTCCTGCAGGTCAAGCAATGCAAAGACCCGCAGGCCAGAGTCAGCGTCCCGCAGGCCAAGGAACACAGCGTCCCGCAAGCCAGGGCCAGCGCCCCGCAAGCCAGGGCCAGCGCCCCGCAAGTCAGGGTCAGCGCCCCGCAGGTCAGCGCCCCGCAGGCCAGGGAGCACAGCGCCCCGCAAGTCAAGCGTCTCAGAGAGCCGCAGGTCAGCGCCCCGCAGGCCAGGGAGCACAGCGCCCCGTAGGTCAAGCGACTCAGCGCCCCACAAATCAGGGTCAGCGTCCTGTAGGTCAAGCGACTCAGCGCCCCGCAAATCAGGGTCAGCGTCCCGCAGGCCAGGGAGTACAGCGCCCTGCCGGTCAGGCTCCCGTGAGACAGCGTCCGGTACAGCCTAAGGAGGTTGTAGAGGAAGTAGTAGCAGATGAGTTTGCATTCCAGGATGCAGCGATTCAAGAGGCACAGCCTATGGAGAATGAGACATGGCAGGCTAAGAATTTTGCAAATGAAGGCGATTTTGAGTTCCAGTTTTTGGATTGGAGCGAGGAAGAGCAGCAGTAAGAAGTAGAAGAGAAAGTGCTCTGGCGAATGCTAGAGCACTTTTATAGTATTGACAAGCAAATAATGTTGTCATATAATAAGGGCATCTGGAAACTATTCAGTTATTCAAGGCTATTCAGCCATCTTTCACTTTGGTACAACAGAATATAAAATGGTGGAGGATGTCTATGCCTCCGCGAAAAAAGGAGGCAGATTTATGGGGAAATACGCAGATGTGATGGATACTTATCTGGCGGATAAGGACAGATTTGCAGAATTATTTAATTTTGCAGTATTTGACGGGGAACCGGTGGTAAGTGGTGATGTTTTGGAGGATGATGACGGACATTATGCAAAAACAGAGAGTGTGTTTGAAAAGAACGGCAACAGATGCCATAGATTTCGAGATATTAAGAAACGTACCAGAAGTGGTGAAAAACTAATACTGACGGCAATTGAGAATCAGGAATTAATTGATTACACGATGCCATTTCGCTTAATGGAGTATGATCAGCTAGAGTACGGCAAACAGCTGAGAATGCTTCAAAACGAGAAGGTACAGAAGTTGCTGGCACAGGGTAAAAAGCCGACAAAATGGCTTACACGAATGAAGAAAGACGAAAAGATACATCCGGTGTATTCGTTATGTTTTTATCATGGGACAGAGTCGTGGGATGGTCCCAGAAGCTTAAAAGATATGATGGACTTTGAAGGGGTAAATCCGGCTTGGGAGCAAATGTTTCATGATTATGGAATGACGTTACTTTGTGTGGAAGATATAGAGGATTTTTCCCGATTTAAAACGGGATTGCGCCAGCTATTGCAGGTGCTTTCCAAGCGGAAAGATAAAACGGCCTTAAAGGAGCTTTTAAGGCAGGAAGATTACGCTGCATTAGACAGGGACACGGCAGAAGCGATTGCAATATTCACAGATAATACAGATGTTTTGGAGCATCTGGGAGAATATGAGAAAGATGGAGGGTATGATATGTGTCAGGCAATGGATGAATGGAGAGAAGAGTTGTTAAGTGAAGGAAGAAGCGCCGGCAGAGCAGAGAATCTCTTAGGCAACATCCGCAGTCTTATGCAGACGATGAAATGGACCATGGAGCAGGCAATGGATGCACTGTTGGTGCCGGAGGAAGAGCGGGATATATATAGGGCGAAGATGTAATGGTCAAATGCGGAACTGAATAGAGAGAGTGAATTTATGAGGGGCTGTCGCGCTTGAATGAGTGCGCCAGCCCCTTGTTGGGCACGAGATCAGCATCCAAACAGACAGCAAAAAACGATAAACCACAACATGTATGCAAAAAAGTACAAAAATGGCAGATTTTACACTATATTTTTAGCGGTAATATGATTGACGTTAATCGTCGATAGTGGTATACTTTAATATGGTTTATAATGCGAGAAGTGTAGAGAAATTTAAGAGGTGAGTATGAATTACGTGGATGTGCATTCTCATATTCTGCCGTACATGGATGACGGCTCCAGGGATATGGAGGAGACACTTAAGATGCTTCGTATAGCGCAGAGTGAGGGTATTACGGATATTATTGTGACGCCACACTACAAGGCCGGACGATTCAAGGGCGACAGCAGGCAGACTGCTGAGCTGATTGAAGAGGTGTACCGGATGATGGATGAAGAGGGAATCGGGATTAATCTGTACCCGGGCAATGAAATATTTTACCGCAGTGAGCTGGAGGACAAGCTGGATAGCGGCGAGCTGAATACCATGAACGGTTCGGAATACGTGCTGGTGGAGTTTTCGCCCATGGAGAGCTTTCTGTACATCCGCAATGCCATGGAGGAGCTCTTCGGCATCGGATATCATCCCATCATCGCCCATGTGGAGCGGTATGAATGTATGCCCAAGCATCCGGAATATGTGCGGGAGCTTAAGAAAATGGGCTGTCAGATACAGGTCAACGCGGCCAGCGTCACCGGAGAGGTGGGATTTGGCTGCAAGCGGTTTGTACATAAGCTGCTGAAGGAAGGCCTGGTGGACTATATCGGCACGGATGCCCACAATTCAGACAGACGTAAGCCTGCACTGAAGAAATGTGCACAAATACTCTACAAGAAATACGATAAAGACTACGCAGACGCATTATTGTTCGGCAATGCAGAAGAGTACCTGCTTGGAGTGGAATAATCGCCCAGGGCAGGCTATAACGGACGCACAAGCAAAAACAATAAAGTATACAGGAGAGAGATAATGAACAACAAGGATGACGTAATCGAAATAGACTTACAAGAGCTTTTTGGAATCGTTTTAAATCGACTTTGGCTGATTCTGGCATGCGGTCTGGTAACAGGTATTGCAGGCTTCTGCATCAGTTTCTTCTTATTGACCCCCCAATATGAATCTACTACCAAGGTATACATCCTGAACAAGCAGGACAACAGTACCATTACCTATAGTGATATGCAGCTTGGTACCCAGCTGACCAAGGACTATGCGGAGCTGATTAAGAGCCGTGACGTGCTGGAGACGGTTATCGAGAACTGCGGTCTGATGGAGAGCTATAAAAATTTTGCAGGACGCGTGACGGTTACCAATATCACGGATACCCGTATCATTGCGATTACCGTGCGTGACGAGGACCCTGCTATGGCACAGCTCATTGCAGACGAGATCCGCAAGGAGGCGGCTGACCATATTAAGAACGTAACTGACGTACAGGCGGTTAACGTGGCTGAGGAGGCGAACCTGCCTCTGGAGCCTGCAGACCCCAGCATCCCTAAGTGGACCGTTATCGGTATGATGCTTGGTCTGCTTTTGTCCGGTGCATGGGTAGTGGCGAAGTTCCTGTTGGATGACACGGTAAAGACCAGTGAGGACGTAGAGAAGTACCTGGGCCTTAGCACACTGGCAATGATCCCTATCATGGAGGATGAAGTTCCCCAGAAGGGCAAGAAGAAGCGTAAATACTACGATGCTGAAGTGGAGAAGGACGCAGCTGCAGCTGTGGACAAGGATGCGGACAGCAGCATGGAAGTAAAGGATCTGGATGTACACAGTATGAAGGAGGGCAAATAAATGCAGGATATCGAATTAAAGCATAGAGAACTAGATTATCGAAGCAGAGAAGCATTTAAGATGCTCCGTACCAATATCGATTTCAGCGGTGATGACATTAAAGTGATCTGTATCACCAGCTGTACCCCCAATGAGGGTAAGAGTAATATCTCCTTTGAGCTGGCTAAGGCTTATGCCCAGCTGGGCAAAAAAGTACTTCTCCTGGACTGCGACCTGCGTAAGTCTGTAATGCGTCAGCGTCACAAGAGAGGTAAGGTAAGACTGGGCCTGGTAAATCACCTGGTGGGTAAGGCTACCTTTGAGGAGGCACTGTGTGCTACAGATGTGAAGAATCTCCACATGGTATTCTCCGGCCCTGTACCCCCAAACCCCAGTGAGCTTCTGGGCAATGACAGATTCGCCCAGGTAATTGAGCGTGCCCGTCAGGAGTACGATATGGTCATCGTGGACACACCACCTCTTGGAAGTGTTATCGATACAGCGGTTATCTCCAAGTACTGCGATGGCGCGCT
The DNA here is from genome assembly GCA_045539535.1 of Acetatifactor sp. Lineage (GTDB taxonomy): Bacteria > Bacillota > Clostridia > Lachnospirales > Lachnospiraceae > Acetatifactor. Next base: position 164 of record JAZQFO010000046.1, on the reverse strand, counting down.
GCTGGTCATCTCCAGCGGTAATGTAAGCTATCACTTTGCCCGCAAGGTAAAGGAGCAGCTGGAGTCGGCAAACTGCCGCATCCTGGGCTGTGTGCTGAACAAGGTAGATTTGTCCGGCAAGGGCTATTACGGCAAGTACTATGGCAAGTATTATGGTAAGTATT
>JAZQFO010000045.1:0-4557 GCA_045539535.1 Acetatifactor sp. | reverse complement strand
TCCTAAGACCGCTTGGCCTCCGACTTGGCTGGAATGCAAGTCTGCGGGGTTTATGACGCTTCTTCCAAAGACTCTATTACGCAAATAAAGAAGATATCTGATTGTTATATTTACAATTTTTCGGAATTGCTTACTTAATCTGGTTTTTATACATGTGGAGGAAAAAACATGAAAGTTCTGTTGATTCTGGTGGATGGCATGCGGCCTGATGCCATTTGCAATTTACCTCAAGCTAGCAAATATCTTCATGCGGGTGCCTGTATGCTTTCGGCAAGGACAGTTATGCCTTCTGTAACGCTTCCTTGTCATATGTCCCTGTTCCACAGTGTGGATCCCGACCGTCATGGTACAACAACCAACACCTACACACCTCAGGCCAGGCCTATTCGCGGACTATGCGAGGTGCTGAAAGATGCAGGCAAACGCTGTGCTTTCTTCTATGATTGGGAACAACTTCGAGACCTTACCCGTCCCGGTTCCCTGGTACATACATATTTTTATAAGGGTAGCATACTAGGTTGGAATACAACCAACGATCTACTCACCCAAGAAGCTATTTCCTTTTTAAGGGAATGCGAACCCGACTTTGCTTTTCTGTATCTTGGTTATCCTGATGACGCTGGGCACCGTCACGGGTGGATGAGTCCAGAATATCTAGAAGCCATTACCAAGAGTTGGGAAAATATTGACCTCATCATGAATCATCTCCCCGAGGACTACACCGTTATTATTACAGCAGATCATGGCGGGCATGCACGTACTCATGGCGAAAATATACCTGAGGATATGACTATTCCTATTATAGCCATCGGCAAAGACTTCCCTGCGGCTACCACTTTAAATGATGCCTCTATTCTCGATTTGGCACCAACGATTGCTGCACTGTTAGGCGTGCAACCCGACCAGGATTGGGACGGAAAAGCCTTATATATGCATGCCTAAATCAGAATATCAAGGAAGTGTTCACATGACCCCCAAGCAAAAACATGCCAAACTTACTGTGCTTTGTACAGCGGTATATTTTACCAGCTATATATCCCGTATCAATCTTGCCGCCGTTATGGTGGAACTGATTCAATCCGGTTTTGCGGAAAAACATACTGTAGCGCTAGCTTTGACTATCTGCTCCGTTACATACGGTATCGGTCAGGTCCTCAGTGGCTGGCTGGGTGACCGGTTCAAGCCCCAGAATATTATTCTGTTGGGTTTCCTGCTGACCACTTCTATGAATTTGGGTGTAACATTTCTCCAAAATTCCTCGTTGTTACCCACGCTTTGGGCAATCAACGGCTTTGCACAAGCTTGTATGTGGCCCCCGTTGCTTTCCATTCTTACTGAACAACTTCCCCAGGAACATTACAGCCGTGCTTGTGTATGGGTAAGCCAAGGCAGCGCCTTCGGTACTATTTTCATCTATGCTATTTCGCCCCTGCTGATCCGCTGGGGTAGTTTCCGAACTGTCTTCGCTTTCAGCGGTGTTGCCGCCCTCATAGTAGCTGTTATCTGGAAAGCCTTCTATGAACGGTTGTTTGGAACGTCCGCTGCTGCAGGCATGCAGACATCTACCACAGAGGATACACGAGTCGCAGAGCCCTTCAATTGTCACGCTTTGATGCTGATGGGATTGGTAATGATGGGTATTGTACTGCAGGGCGCATTGCGTGATGGTGTCACCAACTGGATGCCCACTTTCGTATCTGAAAGCTTCGGGCTGGACAGTCCCTCTGCAATCCTCACCGGTGTTCTGTTGCCCATTTTCCAGATTCCCTGCACCGAAGCTGCTGCACGACTCCAGCGCAAGCATCTTTCCAACGAAGCCACTGCCGCCGGTGTGATCTTCACATTAGGCGCTATCTCCTCCATTCTGCTGTCTGTGTTCATGAGCCGAAGTGCTCTAGTCACTGCATTATTGATGGCGTTGCTGGTTGGTTGTATGCACGGCATAAATTTCATGCTAATAAGTCTATCCCCCCAGCAGTTCCGCAGATTTGGCCATATTTCCCTGATATCCGGCACACTGAACAGTTGTACCTATGTGGGCAGTGCAGTGTCCACTTATGGCTTTGCACTCCTGTCTGAGTCTATGGGCTGGCATGGCACCAGTCTGCTTTGGGCTGGCATTGCTACTTTAGGTGCCATTATCTGCCTATCTATTGCCAAACATTGGGGTAGGTTTCGGAAAAGTAGTATGAACCGATAAGGTTACTCCTATTGCTCTGCATAGGTGTATATCCCTACTTTATTATTTGCCATGTGATAACCATTAAGGATAGGGTGCACCTGATTTTAACCCTGAACAATTGTATTTTCGTTTTCGGGTGATAAACCAAAATCGCCATTTTCTTTGTTTATAGCGGGTCAATATTGGATAAGGACTTGACTTATCCCCTGCTGCAAGGTACAATCACGACACTTCAGAACGAAAAAAGCTCCCCGAAAGGCGCTGCCTTTTGGGGAGTGTTTGGATTTGACCACATTGTTGACCATAGCTGGCTTCGGAGCATACCGAAACACTGGAGACGAGAGTTCTAAAGAGCAACTATTCTGGAATAAAAGGTGCCGAAAGGGAGCGGAAAATGTTAGAAAAAAGTTCCAATAGCTCTTTGGGAGCAGGATGCCGCGAGTTCGAGTCTCGCCACTTGGACCATATTGGGACGTAGTCTTTGATACGAAGATTACGTCCCAATTTTTATGCATTTTGATGGCCTTTCTCCGGTTTATCCGAATATTTTCGATTCTTCTTTTCTATTTTCTCCGCCTACCCCCTCAAAGACTGTATTCATTGATACAATTTTGTGTATCCCCCGCGCGTAGTAAACGTGAAATTGTCCGGGGTAATCGTGAAATTATTAGTTTGATTCTCCTTTCTACCCCTGCTATAATACAGATACGGAGGTGCTGCACCATGACTACCGCTGACTGGGAAAACATTTTTGGTACTCACTCTTTGATCACTTTGACAAATGAAGAGCGAAGATATTTAGGCCTCTCAGAACTGTCTCCTTATTGGGACACCCTAGCATATTGCAGCAAAACTAACCTCTGGTATACCAGAGTAACCGCTTTTTTCACTGGCAACACCATTGTTAAGGTCATTAGTGAAAACAAGCGAGTTCTGGATGATGGCACTGCAAATTATGAGGGTTATGTAGAATACGACACAAAACTGGACACCATCGAGCGAAGACAGTTACTTCCCCTTACCACCCGCGGAAAGCCTAAGCCTCTGTCCGCCTCCAACATCAATGCCGTTACACCTTTTGGATGCAGCTTTGCCATTGGCTACGAATCCGGAAAAGATACGCACTTGCGGCTAAATAATCCTCGCGCCAATAAAGAGTTCCCCATCGGCGAATGGGACGCAATTGCAGCAATCAGATCCGAAACCGATTTCCATGCTTTCATGAACACCTACATCACCACCTGCCATGATGATTATTTCTCCAAACTCCAAGCATTCAAAACCGCAAAGAAAGTAACCATTAAGTACAAGCCCGGTGATATTTTCCGTATGGAACTTGATCGGACACGTTACTGCTACGGGATTATCACCGGAACAATCAAACAGCTGAAAGCTATGCCGGAGCTGCCCGAAAAACACAGCTTGCGGCAGCTGATGATGGTTCCCATTATGGTGCGCCCCTATCAACTGACCACGGACGATCCAAATCTAAAGTCGAATGAGCTGCGCCACGTTCCACTTGGACGTGTGCAAATCGCAGGTGATAATGACATCATTTGGGGTACTCATACCATTGTTGATCATAAGACACTCACCCCGGATGATTTAGAGTTTAATTTTGTCTGCACCAAAGTCATATCCCACTCTCACCACAACACGTTATTTACACAAGATATGTTCATGCGCGATGGGCTGATTCCCCAGCAGGAATATACACTCTACATAGAGTGGGGGTTCGCACAAACAACTCTGCGCTATGACCAATTGTCGGACAAATTGAAATCCTTTTTGACTGATTATAGTTCTCCCCATGGTGGGGTGTCTATGGGCATCGACCCTCGTTCATCTGTTCCTGATACAAAACGCCGTCAATACTATTCCTATCGTAAGAATCTTTTGAATCCCGAAAACCGCGAGATGCTGAGTGAAATATTTACTTGTCTGGGCCTGAATACAGATACCACATTTGACCAGTTTGCAGAAAAGTTTGGCGGTCTTACCCGTCAGGAGATTGTTTCCCGCATGAAATAATACATACTCCCCGGAGGATCTTGTTAATTCCTCCGGGGGTTCTTTTTATACTGCATGGGGGGCCCTCAACTCAAAAGGGGGTTCAACCTACGTGGAGGGGGTTCACTTTTTCTGCCTGAAGGGGGTTCACTGGGGTAAAGGGGGTTCAGACTTTTATCCCCAGGGGGTTCACATTTTTCGTTTTGTATCAATAAATACCACCTTAGCCATCTCCCTATGGAATCATGGATACATGGTTCCATAGGGATTTTTTGTTATTATGGATATCCGTATTACCTTATGATATAATCCAGTTAGACAAACTTGAATTTGACAAACAGCCGCATAACGAAAGAGGTAACCAA
>JAZQFO010000044.1:0-9733 GCA_045539535.1 Acetatifactor sp. | reverse complement strand
CTGGGGTCATAAGCACTACTCACATCCGAAGAAAGCATACAACTATGAGCCAGACATCTTCGCAGATTCAACTCGCTATACTCTCCTGCAAGACTCATAAATTCCGCTACTGCATTCTCAAAAAATCTGGACTGCATGCCAGTAGCACCTACAGAACCAATCTCCTCCTTATCCACCAAAATACAGCACTGTGTACGGGTGGTCTTGGAAGAATCCAGCATCGCCTTTAAGGAAGTAAATGCACAGACCCTGTCATCCTGACCATAAGCCAGAATCATACTGCGATCAAATCCGGCTTCACGAGCCTTGCCTGCAGGGACCACTTCCAGTTCTGCTGAGAGGAAATCATCCTCCTCCATATCATAGGTCTCTTTCAAAATTTTAAGGATTCCACCCTTTACAGCATCCTTTGCCGTAGCTTTTTCCGCATCGTCCTTCTTATCCTTTTTACCGGACTTTTTCTCGATAACAAGGGGCTTGTTGCCCACAATAATGTCCAGCGCCTCTCCCTCAATCACCTTTGCAGCTTTCTTCTCAAGTTGCTCTGCCGCCAAATGAATCAAAAGGTCAGATACGAAGAACACGGGATCATCCTCGTTTTCACCCACATTGATCTCCACGGTGGTGCCATCCTTTTTCACAACCACACCATGAATTGCCAAAGGAATGGTCACCCACTGATACTTCTTCACTCCGCCATAATAATGGGTATCCAGATATGCAAAGCCACCATCCTCATAAAGGGGATTCTGCTTGATATCCAGTCTGGGGCTGTCAATATGGGCGCCCAGAATATTCATACCCTCACTCAAAGGCTTATCACCCAGGTGGAACATGATTACAGACTTATTCATCCAAACGCTGTAAACCGTATCACCGGGCTTTAAGGCCGCGCCTGCCTTCGCCAGTGCAGATAACTCTACATAGCCGGCATCCTCAATGATATTTACAATATTGTCAACGCACTCCCTCTCTGTCTTACCATTATCCAGAAAGTTTCTGTACTCTTCATTCAGTTTCTCCAGCTTCTTCAAAGCCTTGGCGTCATAAGTCTCCCATGTATTCTTCTTTTCCATGGCCATTCCTTTCTCTCCCCTTACTGGCGAAGTTCAATTCCCATCTGCTCCAGTCCATTTAAAATCTTCTTCATGGCTGCAGTTACATCTGCCTCTTCCAGCGTTCTGTCCTTTGCACGGAAGGTGATGGAATAAGCAACAGATTTGAAGCCTTCCTTAATCTGGCTTCCCTCATAAATATCAAACAATGCATAGCTCTCCAAAAGCTTACCGCCACGCTGCTCAATCACCTGTTCAATCTGTCCTACCAAAATATTCTTGGGTACTACCATACTGATATCACGGCTTACAGCAGGGAACTTGGCAATGCCTTCGTACTTTCTGTCAAAGGTGGTAAAAGGAAGTACCTTGGGCATATCCAAAACTGCCACATAAGCCTTGGTGCCGATATCGTAGTTATCACAAACCTCAGGATGCACCTCGCCCAGATAACCAAGCACTTCACCCTGATATTTTACCAGTGCCTGGCGTCCGGGATGCAGGAAGGGCTTTCCTGCCTCAGGATCATACTCCTTTTTGCCGTCCATGCCAATGCTCTCGAAGAACTCCTCCAGCACACCCTTCATGGTGAAGAAATCACCATCACCATAGAAGCCCAGAGTAAACTGCATTCTCTCATCTACATAGTCTGTTACAGGAAGCTCCTTGGGCAGATAAATATTACCCAGCTCATAGAGCTTTACATTTTTATTTCTACGGTTGTAGTTGGTGGACAGACTGTTCAGCATTCCATTCAAAGAAACCGTTCTCATTACAGAGAAGTCCTCACCCAAAGGATTGGAAATCGTCACTGCCTGACGCAGCACATCTCCCTCAGGAATCAGCAACTTATCAAACACCTTGGGACTCTCAAAGGAATAAGTCATTCCCTGGGAGAAACCACAGTACTCCGCAATACTTCTTGCCTGCTTCTCGATACGAAGCTTGTGAGGAAGCTTACCCATGGTAGCTTCACCGCTGGGAAGCGTGGTGGGGATCTTGTCATATCCATAGAATCTTGCCACTTCCTCTGCCAAATCTGCACGACTTAACAAATCCTGTCTGAAAGATGGAATCTCAAGCTTCTCTACCTTACCGTCTGCACCGGCAATTGCCTTGATTTCCAGACGCTCGAACATCTGAAGCATATCTGCCTCAGAAATATTGGTTCCCAGAAGCTGATTGTACTTTTCAGGCTCAAAAGGAAGTACCTTAAGCTCTGCCAAAGGCTCTTTTACATCTACAATACCACCTACAACCTCACCACAGCCCAGCTCCTCAATCAGCTGACATGCACGGTTGATTGCAGCCTCTGCATTTCTGGGGTCCAAGCCTTTTTCAAACTTACCGGAAGCATCGGTTCTAAGACCTACTCTCTTAGCGGACTTACGGATATTGGCACCGTTAAAGGTAGCAGCCTCAAACAGCACAGTCTTTACCTCATCGGTAATCTTGGAGTTCTCACCACCCATGATGCCTGCAATACCAATCTGCTTCTCTGCATCACAAATCATCAGCACATCGCTGTCCATCTTACGCATCTGGCCGTCCAAGGTCTGGAACTCATCGCCGTCCTTGGCACGCTGTACGATAATCTTCTTGCCTGCAATGGTATCCAGATCAAAAGCATGCATAGGCTGACCGTACTCTTCCATCACATAGTTGGTAATATCAACCAAGTTATTAATGGGACGAATGCCGCTTGCTGCCAGTCTTCTCTGCATCCATTCAGGTGAAGGAGCAATCTTGATATTCTTGCAGACTCTTGCGCAATAACGGGGACAAAGGTCTGCATCCTTTACCTCTACACTGATATAATCATTTACATCCTCATCATTGCCGGTAACCTTTACTTCAGGAGCAATAAAAGGCTTTCTGAAAGTAGCCGCTGCCTCTCTTGCAATACCAAGGATACTATAACAGTCTACACGGTTACTGGTCACTTCATACTCAAAAACTGTATCATGCAGACCCAAAAGCTCTACCGCATCCGCACCTACCTCTACATCAGCAGGGAAAATATACACGCCATCTTCAGGAGCATCAGGATACATATTATGGTCAGAGCCAAGCTCCTCGATGGAACACATCATACCGTTAGAAGGAATACCGCGAAGCTTGCCTGCTTTAATACGGATGCCATCCTCAGGAAGAGGACTTCCGTCATGGCCGCCTGCTACTTTACCGCCGTCCAAAACTACAGGAATCTTATCTCCTTCTTTTACATTAGGCGCACCGGTAACAATCTGAATTACCTCACTGCCGATATTCACCTGACAAACAATCAGCTTGTCTGCATCCGGATGTCTTTCGATAGAATCAATCTGACCTACTACGATTTTCTCCAAATTTTTGTCTTTTCTTTCAAAACCCTCTACCTTGGTACCACTCAGAGTCATCGCGTCGCGATATTCCTGGTCGGTACACTCCAGCTCAGGTACATATGCCTTAATCCATGATATTGCTGTATTCATGTCTTTCTTCCTTTCTTTTTCCTACTGTTACTTAATCGTTGTTGGGGTCAGACATCAAACGTATTTTTTTCGGACACGCTCTCGCTCGGACAAAAACGTAGCGGACACATAGGGCTGCACAGTACGCAGCCCAAGTGCCGACGTTTTTGTACGGTCCGAAGAAAAACACATTTGATGCCTGCCCTCCAACAACGTAATTTACATTTCCAAAAAGTACGGATGAAATCCATACTCTATTACATCTAAAACCGCTTTGCGTATTTCAAAATTCAAACATCCAATCCATTTAGAACTGCTTCAGGAAACGAATGTCATTCTCATAAAGCAGACGCATGTCGTCGATTTCGTACTTGAGAAGGGCAATTCGCTCAAGGCCTACACCGAATGCAAAGCCGGTATATTCTTCGGGATCGATATTGCTCATCTCAAGAACATGGGGATGTACCATGCCGCAGCCTAAGATTTCTATCCAGCCTTCACCCTTACAGAAACGGCAGCCGGTACCGCCGCACTTAAAGCAGCTTACGTCCATCTCTGCACTGGGCTCTGTGAAGGGGAAATGATGAGGACGGAATTTTACCTTGGTGTCCTCGCCAAACATCTCCTTTGCAAACTCAGCAAGAGTGCCCTTCAAATCTGCAAAGGTAATATTCTTATCAATAACAAGTCCCTCAATCTGGTGGAAGGAAGGAGAATGGGTTGCATCCACTTCATCTGCACGGAACACTCTTCCGGGTGCAATCATACGAATAGGCAGCTTGCCCTTCTCCATCTCGTGTACCTGTACGCCGGAGGTCTGGGTACGGAGCAGAATGTCTCCGTTGATGTAGAAAGTATCCTGCTCATCCTTTGCGGGGTGATCTGCAGGAATATTCAATGCCTCAAAGTTGTAGTAATCCTTTTCGATTTCAGGTCCTTCCACAACCTCATAACCCATGCCTACAAAAATACGCTCTACCTCTTCCTGAGCAATGGTGTTGGGATGTCTGTGACCGATTTCGGACTTCTTGGCAGGAAGGGTTACATCGATAACCTCAGCCTTCATTTGTGCCTCACGAAGCGCACGCTCCATCTGAGTCTTGCGCTCTTCAAGCACAGCCTCAATCTCTGCACGGGCATCATTTACCCACTGACCTACTTTGGGTCTGTCCTCTGGTGCCACATCCTTCATGGATTTCAACACACTTGTAAGTTCACCCTTCTTACCCAGAACACTCACACGAATTTCATTTAACTGCTCTGTGGTTTCACAGCTGCTAATCTGTGCCAGCGCCTGTTCTCTGATTTGATCTACTTTCGCTTTCATCTGTTTCCTCTTTCTGCGCCTTGCGCCTTTTTTCATTTTTTGCACAAAAAATCCCTTGCCAAATCTGGCAAGGGACGTAAAATACGCGGTACCACCCTGTTTCCTGAATTCGTAGTCACAACTATCAGTTGTAAAATCCCTTCAGGCACTCATCCTACGCTTAACGTGCGCGACCCGGCTCGAACTATTTACCAGGGAAATACCCTTGCTTTCACACGAGCAGCTCCGGTGGGAAATTCGTTATTTTATCTGAACTGAAGTAGGCTTCCAGCCGATGACCTACTCTCTCTGACAGAAGACAAAACACTACTGTGCACCTTCACAGCTTTTCACTTCTATCTATTTTAGTGAATTTGTAATAAAATGTCAAGCATTTGCTTATTTTTTCTCTTCTTTTGCCGTCCTCATAAGCACCTTATTTACCGGCGCAAAATAACGGTTAATCCATGCTCCTATCAAAACAATATACATTCCCAAGTACATCCAAAACATCACAACCACAATAATAGACAAGCTGCCATAGATACTAAATGCACCGGAACGGTTTACATACAGGGAAAACCCCCATGAAAATGCACTCCACACGATAGCAGAAAAACACGCACCCGGGATTTGCTCCTTAAATCGCAGTCTTTTGTCAGGCACATAAGTATAAATTGCCGCGAACATCATGGTCAGAATCGCCCACACGAATAAAAACCGGAATCTGACATAGAAGGAAGTTAAAAAACTTAACTGAGGCAATTGATATAAAATCAAATTTACCAACTGATTGCCAAATACCATCACCACAAGAAATAAAATGATAATCACCAGCATCACCACCGTATAACAGCTGGAAATCACACGAACCAGAAAATAATTACGCTTCTCTTCCACCTCATTTAGGGCATTTAACCCACGCATCAGTGCCAACACACCCTTGCCGGCAGACCATATGGTAACCACAAGTGCCAGGGACAATGTCCCCGCTGACTTACGATATACATAAGCCACAAGCGCTGTGGCAAGAGATTCTGCCGCCGAAGGTACAATCTGCCTAATTAACAGACTCAAATCGCTCTCCGTGATAGGCGTATAGGGCAAAATCGTGCACATCACAATCAGCATGGGTACCAGCGATAAAAAGAAGAAAAATGCCGTGCTGGCTGCATGTGCCGCAATATTCATTTTTCGCATTTTGACAGAAAAATCCCGCCAAATCACCCAACACTTATGTAGCATACCAAATCCTTTCTAATAAACTGCTTCCACACTACAATTCTCATAAAAGAAAAGCAGTATATCTTCACAGCTATAATTCTTTTTGGCCATGGCTCTGGCCCCGTTCTGACTCATGCCGGCCCCGTGTCCGAAACCACCACCAATCAGTTTATAGGATACCACATTTCCATCCTCTTTGTCTGCCTCTATGATGAAAAATCCGCTGGGCAGCAAATAGGGCATCGCTACCTTACTGCCGTTTTGTCTGACAACCTTTGTCTCTCCGTCGCACAACACATAGCGGATATTATGCTCTGTAATCACCTTATAGGTGCCATTGTCCGTCTCTAAAATCAATTCGTCAGCCACGCCACCGCTGCCTCTGGTCTGGATATAGAGTTCATGAATCTCTGTAAAATCCTTGATATCCTGACTGACATACTTTCCCTTCTTGTTCTGAGTCAGCACCAGTTTTTTGGACGCATTATAACGTTTTTTCAGAGTTTCACATACCGCCTCAGCATCCAGCTCCTTCACTGTATAAGTCCAACGGTACCACCCTTCTGAGGATTCAAAGTCATCTGCCCGGAAATCCTGAATAAACTCAGCGAAATGCTCTTCATCGCGCAGATACTCTCCCATTTCAGACTGTGCACCGGTGTTTACCACTTCTCCTGTTGCCAAAGCTTGCTCCCGCAACATCAGCTTTTCCTGCATGGCAGACTCATTAATGGTCTCTGCCTTCAGATAATCTATCGCCTGTGCGGCCTCCGTCTTCCACACCTTGGCATCGCTTCCCACACCGCAGGAGGTAGAATAATAATAGGTCCCTGCCAACTGGCCGGATGCCGTACGAAGCAGCTGCCCATAGGTCTCCTTTACCGCTTTAGTAGTACTTTCACTTTCCAGAATATTATTATATACCTGATAGGAGGTGCTATCGTCCACATGAGCACCATAGTTGGGAAATGCTGCATGCTGCATATGACCGTAAGCATAAGTTCTGGCGCAAATCGCCTGAGCCTTCAAAGCCTCTGCCGGGTAAGATGCCGGCATTTCACTTGGCACAACCGAATACAGATACTCTTCCAGAGAGACTTCATTAATCACCGCAATCCCTTCCGGTTCCTTGATCAACTCAATATGTCCCCGATATCCGGGCACACCCTGACTACGGCTGACATTTTTTAATAACACCTTACCGGTAAGCGCCACCGGCTTTACCACAATTCTTTCACCACTAAAATATTCGCTGTCTAAAGCTACTGCCACTTCTTCACCGGCCGGAAACTGCTCTGTAACCTCCTGCCCAAAAGAGCCGTAAATCACCTGAAAATCCGTATCTGCACTAAAAACTACTTCTTCATGCAGCCCCGCCTGAAAATCACCGGTTTTAATCAGCACGCGAATAGCATCCATGCTTTCTTCCCGCACCATGAGGATACCGCAAATTTCTCCATCCTCCATAATCAAGTCCGCAAAGTCATAACCAAAAGCCAGCTCCTTATATGTACACATCTCCAAGGTATTAAAAATCCGATACCCACGGTAATCCTTTGCCAGCGGAATCTGACCGTATCCTTCCACTTCCACATATTCTTCGTTGGCACTTAAAATGACTCCATGAACCTTTTCTTCTTTTACCTGCACAGAAGTTACTCTTCCGTCGGTAAGAATTACATCTGCCAACTGTTCTCTGCAATTTCTGTCCGGCTGATATAGGTGCAGTTCTGTGTCTTTCGCTTCCCGAACCGGCACATCCCACAGAAGCTCCCCGTTTTCATCCACTGCCACCTCTAAGGTGCCGTAGTCATAGCTTTTTTCCTGACCATCCCTGTACAAGAGCAGATTATCCTCACCCACTTCAACAATCCAAACGTTGGTTAATTTGCGGATTACCGGCACATGAGGAAAGGTTTTCGGCCGCTCATTATCAGGTTTCAAGCTTGACAACAATTGTCCTGCCAACAAGAAAAACAGCAGGATAATACCCAGTACACAGATCCAAATTTTTAGCCGTATACGCTCTTCTTTATTTAGTTTACTGTTTTTTTGTTTCAATCCCAATCCCCAAAACCTCTTAATAATCAAATTATCTTAAAAGAGCAGCCCTTACGGACTGCTCTCTCTTTTGTCATGTTACCCCAAAATGCCGCCCTTTACTTTTTGACTCCTAGCGAAGCTAGGTGGGTCACCGCAACCAAACTTTTGCCTTCCACTGCGATCCGACAATGCAAGCACTGTCGTGGAGGCCTGACAGCCATTTGGCAATATAGGAATCCCGTTTAAAGTAAATGTAGGTTCAAAATTAGTAAAGGTTATCGTGCATCTCAGGTTAATTATATTATACCCAATCTGTATGTAAATTACAACAGCAATTTTTGTCAAAAACAAGTGTTTTATGTACTATTCTTCCTTGCGAATCACCATAAACCAGAACACGGGGAACGCTAAAACATTTACCATATACAGCACAATTCCCCACACAAGCTTTTGCATATCCGACAACTTCTTGTTTTTCACCGCTATAACGATAAACCAGACAATATCTACCCAGCACATAAGGCCACCGATCATCATTATTGCCAGCCCAAGAAAATAAAGAACAGTAGTGACCGGATCTTCCATCATTTCACCCAAAAATATTATAGATCCAAACGCCATAATCGCTCCGATTCCCATTCCCAAAAGCGGCACCACAGACGCAATACATGTTAATATCTTTTTCATCTGTTTCTCTCCTTTCCACCTACTCCGACTCCTCTTGACCATACCGTGCTTACTCATCCACTCTCAGATACAGAAACCAGTATACCGGAAAGACAAAAATATTAAGCATATAAATCATTATACACCAAATAACTTTCATGCTGGTGTCCCAGTCCTTTCGCTTGCATGTGAGCACAATAAACCAAATAATATCTACCCAACACATAGCAACACCAATTAAAACAAAAACAAAAGAACCAATTATAAAACCATAACCGGCAATTGCACCAGCAAATCCTGTACCTTCCCCTATAAAAGCCACCATTATCGCCATGACAATGCCTAAACCAACACCTACAATGGGTGCTAACGAAGCAATACAAGTCAGCATTTTATTCATAATCTTCTCTCCTGTCCAGGCAAATAAAACCCTCCCCACAAAACTGTAGGGAGGGTCAATTCTTTACTTAATCAGCCGTCAGACTTATTATGCCTGCTCAACCAGCTTCTTCAGAGCCTCAAGAGCCTCATCGGGAAGCTTGTCATAGCCTTCCTTCTTGGTTGCGAAGCCTTCAACAGCGTTTACACGGCTCTGCATAGCTGCCTTAAGTGCTGCAACGTACTCAGCATCCTCAAGGTTGGGAGTAAAGTCAGCAGTCTTGCCGTCCCACTCGTACATGATCTCGATATCATCGAAGTTAGCCCACTTCTCGAACTTAGCCTTACCTTCAACGATGGTCTCAAGGATACCCAGAGTATCAGCGGGTTTAACCTTGGTGCCCATGAAGTCACCGGTGTTAACGATGTAGCAGTCTACGTTCTTCTCTTCTACCAGCTTCTTGAACTTCTCATAGTCGTTAACCAGAGGATAGGTTCTGAAGGGGTTAGCGTAAGGTACGAAACGAAGTGCGTTCATATCGGTACCTGCAGCTACACGCTCTGCGGAAGAGGTCTTGGTAGCCAAGGTTGCACCCATTACAGATGCC
>JAZQFO010000043.1:0-7082 GCA_045539535.1 Acetatifactor sp. | reverse complement strand
CTTCTCGCCGTCATCATAAGTCATTCTAATCAAATTGGAAGATACATAAGTTACAGTACCTGCCTTTTTAGCAACCACGCAAACACCGGAGTCAACAGCTGTCTTAACCTCCATACCGGAACCTACTACAGGTGCCTCGGTATTCAAAAGTGGAACTGCCTGACGCTGCATGTTGGAACCCATCAGCGCACGGTTTGCATCATCGTTCTCCAAGAAAGTAATCAATGCAGTAGCCACAGAGAATACCATCTTAGGAGATACGTCCATGTAGTCAAATGCAGTCTTGGGATAAGCCTGGGTCTCCTCGCGGTAACGACCGGAAACCATGTTGTTCACAAAGTAACCCTTCTCATCCAGTTCCTCATTTGCCTGAGCTACATGATAGTTATCCTCTTCATCTGCAGTCATGTACAGAACTTCCTCGGTTACACGGGGATTCTCTGCATCTGTTTTATCAATCTTACGATAAGGTGCCTCTACAAAGCCGTACTCGTTAATTCTTGCATAGCTTGCAAGAGAGTTAATCAGACCGATGTTAGGACCTTCGGGAGTCTCAATAGGACACATTCTTCCGTAGTGAGAATAGTGTACATCTCGAACCTCGAATCCGGCACGGTCTCTGGACAGACCACCGGGACCCAGTGCAGACAGACGTCTCTTATGAGTAAGCTCACCAAGAGGGTTGTTCTGGTCCATGAACTGGGACAGCTGGGAGGAACCAAAGAATTCCTTCACAGCAGCCGTTACAGGCTTAATATTAATCAGGCTCTGAGGAGAAATATCCTCAGCGTCATGAGTAGTCATACGCTCACGTACCACTCTCTCCATTCTGGACAGACCGATACGATACTGGTTCTGCAAGAGCTCACCAACTGCACGAATACGTCTGTTACCCAGATGATCAATATCATCATCGTTACCCAGACCATACTCAAGATGCATATTGTAGTTGATGGAAGCAATAATATCTTCCTTGGTAATATGCTTAGGCACAAGCTCATGAAGATTCTTCTTGATTGCCTCGCCAAGCTTTTCGGGATCCTCAGAGTACTCCTCCAGAATCTGTGCAAGAACAGGGTAATATACTCTCTCCTTAATTCCGAAATCTTCGGGATTACAATCAATAAAGTTGGTAATATCAACCATCATATTGGAGAGAACCTTTACGTTCCGCTCCTCAGTCTGAATATATACAAAAGGAATTGCAGCATCCTGAATTGCATCAGCAATTTCAGCAGTTACCTGGGTGCCTGCTGCAGCAACTACCTCACCGGTAGAAGGATCCACTGCATCCGCAGCCAGAATCTGATGTCTGATTCTGTTTCTGAATGCCAGCTTCTTGTTGAATTTATATCTGCCCACCTTAGCCAAGTCATATCTTCTGGGGTCAAAGAACATAGCATTGATAAGGCTCTCAGCACTTTCAACACTCAGAGGCTCGCCGGGACGAATCTTTTTGTACAGCTCTAACAGACCCTCCTGATAGTTCTCAGCAGTGTCCTTTGCAAAGCTTGCTTCAATTTTAGGCTCGTCACCAAACACCTCACGAATCTCTTCGTTGGTGCCGATACCCAGCGCACGAATCAGTACAGTGATGGGAACCTTACGGGTTCTGTCCACACGCACATAGAAAACGTCGTTGGAATCAGTCTCGTACTCCAACCATGCACCACGGTTAGGAATTACGGTACTGGAGAACAGTCTCTTACCGATCTTGTCGTGACCGATACCATAATAGATACCGGGAGAACGAACCAGCTGGCTAACAATGACACGCTCTGCACCATTGATAACAAATGTACCGGTTTCAGTCATCAGAGGCAGGTCACCCATAAAGATTTCGTGCTCGCTGATTTCCTCTTTCTCCTTATTGTAAAGGCGCACCTTTACCTTCAAGGGAGCCGCATATGTGGCATCTCTCTCCTTGCATTCTTCAATAGAATACTTCACATCATCCCTGCACAGTTCAAAGTCCACAAACTCAAGACTAAGAGAACCGCTATAATCAGCGATAGGAGAGATATCTGCGAAGACCTCTTTCAAGCCTTCATCCAAAAACCACTGATAGGAATCCTTCTGGACTTCAATCAGATTCGGCATCTGCAGAACCTCTTTCTGTCTTGAATAACTCATACGCGCAACCTTGTTACCGGCCATAGGACGTATTCTGTTCTTTTCCATTGACATTTCACCCCGTTCTTCTAGATTTCTTGGCACAATCCGGTGCAAAAAGCTCGTGATTGGCGCTAGGAAATACACCCTTTTGCGTTTGGACGCAAAAAGGCACACTTCCACACAATAGTGCATTTTTTATGATACCACAGACTTGTCAACCCGTCAAGAAAAATTTTCCCATTTTTTACATGTTTCCCAGAGTCTTTTGAAACCGGCCGGATATGTTGCTAACATCGATTCATATCCCGCGGTTTTAAAAAAATAGGGAACATGAAAAAATGATTTGACGCACAAGTCAAAGTGCAAGTTCATAAAATGTTTTATTTTAAAGATTAAGTGGGGGATTGAGATCCCACATAATACCTTGGAGACAAAAACAGCCCCCGCAATTTGCGGGGGCCTCAGTTTTAATGTAAAGATTGAATTACTTAAGGGTAACCTTAGCGCCAACTTCCTCAAGTTTCTTCTTGATCTCCTCAGCCTCTTCCTTAGAAGCAGCCTCTTTGATAACCTTGGGAGCGCCATCTACAGCGTCCTTAGCTTCCTTCAGGCCAAGACCGGTGATCTCACGAACAACCTTGATAACCTTAACCTTCTCAGCGCCAGCCTCAGTAAGCTCAACGTCGAACTCGGTCTTCTCCTCAGCTGCCTCAGCAGGGCCTGCTGCTGCAACTACAACGCCTGCTGCTGCAGATACGCCAAACTCTTCCTCACATGCCTTTACAAGGTCATTCAACTCTAATACGGTCAACTCTTTGATAGCATCGATCAATTCCTGTGCTGTTAACTTAGCCATTTTAATTTCCTCCATTTTTCATTTTCAAAATTTAGTATTTTATTTGTTACATTTCATATCAGGCTATCGCCTGACGGTCGCGGCATTCGCACTTACTCTGCTGCAGGTGCTTCCTCAGCGGGAGCCTCAGCTACTTCCTCAGCTGCAGGTGCTGCACACTCGGATGCGCCACCTTTTTCTGCCAACTGATTCATAACACGAGCAAAGTTGGTGATAGGGCTCTGCAAGCTGCCAAGCAACTTGGAGATGAGTACGTCTCTGGAAGGGATGCTAGCGATTGCTGCCATACCCTTTGCATCGTACACATTACCTTCTACCACGCCACCCTTGATCTCCAGCTTGTCTGCCTTCTTAGCAAACTCAGCAAGAACTCTTGCGGGAGCAGTTGCATCTTCAGTGGAGATAGCTACTGCGCTGGGACCCTCCAAATAGGGAGCCAGACCCTCGAATTCAGTACCCTGGAAAGCACGGGTCATGTAGGTGTTCTTGTACACCTTGTAGACAACTCCTGCCTCACGCAGATTCTTACGAAGCTGTGTGTCCTGCTCAACAGTAAGTCCACGGTAATCTACCAGAACTACAGACTGAGCATCTTTAATCTTAGCAGAAATCTCTTCTACGATGGGCTGCTTTAATTCAACCTTTGCCATTTCTTTACCTCCTTATAGATTTTAGTGCCGAAGGAGTTTACGTCTTTGGCATCACTCTTGTGAAAGCAATAGGCTTCACCTTTATGATAAAAAACGTCCTCCTAGACAGGAAGACGTAGTTAATTACATAATAAACTCGCTCCTCGGTAGGCGCTACGCTTACGTCCATCCTCTCTAGGAAGATTCGAAGAATCTTCCAGCGACTCAAAGAGTCGTTTGGACACCTACTGTCTTCGGCTGGTTTTATAACCTTTGATAGATTATCATATATATTTAAATCTGTCAACAACTTTTTTAAATGCTTGGGCCATTTTGTTCCCACTGTCCCTGAACTGTGGAAGTATAGTTGTACTCAAAAAGCTCCGGTGCGATTTTCACCTGGAACAAAGTCTCCAAATCCCGAAAACCGTAATACCAGAATCCACCATCCGAAAAGGACTCTCCCGTCGTCACACCCATTGTATAAGAATAGGCTCCTTGGGGCACACTGGCAGCTGCAAGCTCAACAACGCAATTCCCGTCTGCACCCACAACAATATTCTTAAACATGGTATAATAGTAAAAATCCATCCCCTCCGGATAATCATCATTGATAACCGTATTTTTATAAATCAGGAACAATCTGTTTTTATCGTTTAAACCATCTTTTTTCTGGACAAGCAGATAGTTGCCTAAAAGTTCCATGCCTGCAAGTTCCTCATTCTCACTCCACTTCTCGTCCACATGATCCTGCATAATTTGGCGTGCGCGCTCATCCATTTCCTGTATCTTTTCTTCCGGAATCTGTGCAAGCTCCGTAATATAAGTATCGAGTCCTTCTACAACATACTCCTTCTCCAAAGCCTGAGGCACTGCACCACACAGATCCATATAATACTCTATATCATCAAGAGGAATGTTGTTCTCTATTTTAACAGTGACAGTATCTCCATTCGACAAACCACTGCTTCCCTCCAACACATATCTTAGATTCTTTGCGCACTCAGAAACACCCCCAGCGTCCAGCACAGCCTTACCTCTGGGTGCAATCCCCTCGTACCGGACCACGATTCCCTCAAAAGCATCCATGGCAGGAATTTCCTCAAGTCCCTTTACAGTCAGATTCCTGTCCTCGCATTCGATTGCATAACCGGTGGCTTTTTTCAAGGCTTCCTCATCGCAATTCCAAGTCAAGACAATAACTTCCTCATTGAAAAGTCCCTCTTCCTTGGACACGCCAAAGCCAATCTGCCCGTTTCGAAAACATTCCGCAACCGAACTGTCCTTGAAAGATGCCTTTGGATTTTCAGACACAAACCTTTCCTCATCAAACACAACGTGCGCAACTCCATAGCCATCATATCCCCGGAAAGTAACCTGCACATAATTGTTCAAATCAACACTCTCGCCGCATGCACTTAATCCAAGCACCATCATACAGCAAGCTGCAATTACCAAAACACGCTTCCAATAAAACTTCATATCCTCACCCTCATTTGCAAATTTATATGCTTTTCTGATTAATATAACAAGAGCCCCAATCTTGCGATTGAAGCTCTTTTATACACGTGTGATTTAGAACTTTGCTACGCTCACCTTTACGCCAGGACCCATGGTGCTGGTCAGGGTGATGCTTCTCAAATACTGACCCTTCAATGCGCTGGGCTTAGCCTTGATGATAGCACCCATCAGTGCATTGAAGTTCTCCTGAAGAGCTTCCTCGGTGAAGGATGCCTTACCTACGGGAACATGCACGATATTGGTCTTGTCCAGTCTGTACTCGATCTTACCAGCCTTGATATCAGCAATAGCCTTGGTAACATCCATAGTTACAGTACCAGCCTTAGGGTTGGGCATCAGACCCTTAGGTCCCAAAACCTTACCCAGACGACCAACTACACCCATCATATCAGGGGTAGCTACTACTACGTCGAAATCAAGCCATCCCTCGTTCTGAATCTTGGGAATCAGCTCCTCGCCACCAACATAATCTGCGCCGGCAGCCTCAGCCTCGGTCAACTTATCGCCCTTTGCGAAAACCAAAACCTTAACATCCTTACCGGTTCCGTTGGGCAGTACAACTGCACCACGAATCTGCTGCTCAGCGTGACGTCCGTCACAACCGGTTCTGATGTGTACTTCGATAGTCTCATCAAACTTAGCAACTGCAGTCTTCTTAACCAGTGCAATCGCGTCAGCGGGCTCATACAGAGTTGCACGGTCTACAAGCTTTGCAATCTCGTTATATTTCTTACCATGTTTCATTTACTTTACCTCCTAGGTTCTAGCGGCAATTTCACGAATTGCCTCCCAACTAAAAATTGTATAGTTTCTGTGAAGAATCGCTTTGCGATTCTTCTAGACGAAACTTAGAATTACTTAGATGCGGTACTTTCGCATCTTAGGAATTCTTTTCGTCTTTTAGTCTTCTACTACAATACCCATACTACGTGCAGTACCAGCGATCATGCTCATAGCTGCCTCAAGGCTTGCTGCGTTCAAATCAGGCATCTTCATCTCAGCGATCTCCTGAACCTTTGCCTTGGAAATAGTAGCAACCTTGGTCTTGTTAGGAACGCCTGAACCGGACTTCAGGTTACAAGCCTTCTTCAACAATACTGCTGCAGGGGGAGTCTTAGTAATGAAACTAAAGCTTCTGTCTGCGTATACAGTGATTACAACAGGGATGATAACGTCACCCTTGTCTGCGGTTCTTGCGTTGAACTGCTTAGTGAATTCAACGATGTTCACGCCATGCTGACCCAATGCAGGACCAACAGGGGGAGCCGGTGTAGCTTTGCCGGCAGGAATCTGTAATTTGATATATCCTTCTACTTTCTTTGCCATTGTGGCACCTCCTATAATGTGGTAATCTGGCGCAGGGACTTTCTCCCCGCTCCCACTTGGAATGTCTGCAGCATGCTGCCAAACACATTCCACTTGTTACAATATATTTACCGGCGAACCGGAAAATATCATACTTTAGCTCTAAGGCTTTATTAGAGCTTCCAGAAAGCTTACTACAGCTTTCTTACTTCTGCGAAGCTAATCTCCACAGGTGTCTCACGTCCAAACAGCTCTACATTGATTGTTGCGGTCTGCTTGTTGAAATCCAACTTCTGAACCACGCCAACGGTATCCTTCCAGACACCGGCAACCACTGCAATGCTGTCTCCCTCAACGAAGTCGATGGACACATTGTCCGTCTTGATGCCCAAAGGCTTCATCTCCGCTTCGGTAAGAGGAACGGGCTTGCTTCCCGGTCCTACAAATCCGGTAACGCCACGGGTGTTGCGAACAACATACCAGGTGTCATCGTTCATCTCCATATTCAGGAGCACATATCCCGGAAACATCTTCTTCTGAACAGTCTTCTTAGCGCCATTCTTAATCTCCACTACATCCTGCAGGGGAACCCTGACTTCAAGAATCTGCTCCGCAAGGTGCTTATTGTTCTCGATCGTCTTCTCGATATTGGCTTT
>JAZQFO010000042.1:0-3733 GCA_045539535.1 Acetatifactor sp. | reverse complement strand
CGGAAGGGCTGGCCCTTCGTATCGTCGCCGGTGATGTCCCTACAAATCTTAAAGACCGCAAGGTTTTTTCTCTGGATATGGGTGCACTGGTTGCCGGTGCAAAATACCGGGGAGAATTTGAGGAACGGCTGAAAGCGGTTCTGGAAGAAATTCGCAAAAGCGAAGGCGAGATCATTCTGTTTATTGACGAGCTGCATACCATTGTAGGTGCGGGCAAGACGGACGGGGCCTTGGATGCAGGTAATATGTTAAAGCCTATGCTGGCCAGAGGAGAGCTTCACTGTATCGGAGCGACGACCTTGGACGAGTATCGTCAGTATATTGAGAAGGATCCTGCTCTGGAGAGACGTTTTCAGCCTGTAATGGTGGATGAGCCTACAGTGGAGGATACCATTTCCATTTTGAGAGGGTTAAAGGAGCGTTATGAGGTTTACCATGGTGTGAAAATCATGGACAATGCACTAGTGAGTGCCGCAGTTTTGTCTCACAGATATATTTCTGACAGATTCTTGCGTGATAAGGCCATTGATCTGGTGGATGAGGCCTGCGCGCTGATTAAGACGGAACTGGACAGCATGCCTACAGAGCTGGATGAGCTGCAGAGAAAGTGTATGCAGATGGAGATTGAGGAAGCTGCACTGAAGAAAGAGGATGATAAATTAAGTCTCGAGCGTCTGGCGCAGCTTCAGAAGGAGCTTGCGGAGTGCAAGGAGGCGTTTACAGCCCGTAAGGCCCAATGGGACAATGAGAAAGCTTCCGTAGATAAATTGAGCAAGCTTCGTGAAGAAATTGACCGTGTGAGCAATGAGATTCAGATCGCTCAAAGAGAGGGTAATCTGGAGAAGGCAGCAGAGCTGTCCTATGGCAAATTGCCTGAGCTTAAAAAGCAATTAGAGCAGGCGGAAGCCCGTGTCAGCGACGGTGCGCTTACGTTGGTGCGTGAGAAGGTTTCTGATGAGGAGATTGCGCGTATTATTTCCAGATGGACCGGTATTCCTGTGGCCAAGCTTACGGAGAGTGAGCGCAATAAGACCCTGCACCTGGATGAGGAACTCCATAAGCGCGTAATGGGACAGGATGAGGGCGTGACCAAGGTAACAGAAGCAATTATCCGTTCCAAAGCCGGTATCAAAGACCCTGAGAAGCCAATCGGTTCCTTTCTGTTTTTAGGACCTACAGGTGTGGGTAAGACAGAGCTTGCCAAGTCTTTGGCGGCATCCTTGTTTGATGATGAGAACAACATGGTTCGTATCGATATGAGTGAGTACATGGAGAAGTACTCTGTGTCCAGACTGATCGGAGCGCCTCCCGGATATGTGGGTTATGAGGAGGGCGGTCAGCTTACTGAGGCAGTGCGCAGAAAGCCTTATAGCGTGGTGCTTTTTGATGAGATTGAGAAAGCACATCCTGACGTGTTCAACGTCCTTTTGCAGGTGTTGGATGACGGCCGAATTACAGATTCTCAGGGACGAACTGTGGATTTTAAAAATACCATACTGATCATGACATCTAACATCGGTGCCCACTATTTGCTGGAGGGAATTGATGAAAACGGAAATATCCGTCCTGAGGCTGAAGATGCTGTGATGTCAGAACTGCGTGCACATTTCAGACCGGAATTCTTGAATCGTTTGGATGAGACAATTCTGTTCAAGCCTCTTACCAAGGAGAATATTGGCGGTATTATCAAGTTGATTGTGGCAGATTTAAATGAGAGACTTGCAGATAAGGACCTGACGTTGGAACTTACCAAGGAGGCTGAGGACTTTATTGTGGAGCAGGCTTATGACCCTGTGTACGGTGCACGTCCCTTGAAGCGCTATGTGCAGAAATATGTGGAGACACTGGCGGCAAAGCTGATTCTGGCAGATAAGGTTCAGGGTGGGGATACCATCCTTTTGGATCTGACAGAGGGAGAACTGAGAGCAGATGTCAAATAAAAGACAGTTTTTAATAAAAAACACAAAATAATTGTGAAAAAATTATCTCAAAGGGTGGCTTTTTGTCCGAAAATCGTGTAAAATAGATATATTAAAATCAGATGGATAATCAATTTACATGCAGATGCGGAAAGGAGGCCACATGGGTAAATCCAAAACTGTAACAAAAGAGAAGAATGCGGCCGTCAGCAAGAAAAAGGGAATGGGAAAAGGCGGATTATTTAGTATCCGCAATAAGATAGCCACTTGTTTCCTGGTTCCGATTGCTTTTATGATTGTTATCGGTATTACTTCCTACAACAAAGCAGAAGAGGGCATGGAGGGGAATTTCCGGGATTCCACCATTCAGACCTTGAATATGGCAGTGGAATATGTAGATATGGGCTGTAGTTTTGTTGAGTCGGAAGGAATGAAATATTATCTGGACACCGGCTTGAATAAGTATTGTATGGACATATGCGCAGATGAGGAAAAGAAGAGTATTACCACGACCCTGAACAGTAGCATTCTTTCTGCAAAGGCGTCCAATCCTTTTGTGGGACATATTCATCTGGTATCACCTGCCGGCGTGGATATGCTTTCCACCAAGGTATCAGCAGAGGATGGTATGTTGGAAGCGCATTTGGAGGAGGTGGCACCGGAGGGTGCAGCATTGAATCGTTGGATTGACAAGCACAGTGTGCTGGATCCGGTTCTGACTATGGGCCAGAGCGAATATATCATGGCCCATCAGATTATGAATCAGGGCAACAACTGCTGTATCGTGATCGATGTAAAGCCGGATGCTATTCGGGATTTACTGGAAGGTCTTGACTTGGGCGAGGGCAGTGTTGTTGGATTTGTCACAGCCGGTGGCAGAGAATTGGTTTATGAGAATCTTGCTGAGGGCGAGACGGGCAGTTTAAAAGACGGTGTTTCGGTGTTTTACGGACAAAGCTTTATGCCTGCAGAGGGTGCAGAGAATTTCGGCTCCAAAGCGGTTAAATACAACGGCCGTGAGTATGAATTTGTTTATAGTAAAAGTGAGATGACAGGTGCAATGATTTGTGCGCTTGTGCCCAGAGAGATTATCGTGGGTCAGGCGGAGGATATCAAGAATCTGACACTTTTGATTGTGCTTGTGGGCGGTATTGCAGTATTGATTGTGGGAATCTCTATTGTAATGGGTATCCAGCGCAATATGAAGGGGATTTCCAAGAAGTTTGGTGAAGTGGCGAAGGGTGACCTGACAGTACAGGTGAAAGCTTCCGGTCGGGATGAATTCACGGATTTGGCTGGTTCGGCTACCCATATGATTACCAATACCAAGAAGCTGGTAAACAAGGTAAGCAATGCTACGGAGCAGTTGGAGGAGTCTTCCAAGGAAGTAGAGCAGGTTTCCGGTGTTATCAACAACTATTCCCAGGATATTACCCAGGCGATTCAGGAAATCAACGAAGGTATGTCCAGACAGTCCCGCCATGCACAGAAGTGTGTGGACAAGACAGAAAGTCTCTCCAGAGAGATTCAGGGAGTAGGGCGTATTGTAGAGCGCGTTGAGCTTTTGGTGGATGAGACGGAAGTAATGATTAACCGTGGTATGGATATTGTTCAGGCGTTGGGCAGCAGAGCCCAGGAGACTACTTTGATCACCGAGAAGGTGGGAGAAAGCATTGCCTCTTTGAAGAATGAGTCTGAGATTATCAATACCTTTGCATCAACGATTACTGATATTTCCAGTCAGACAAATCTTTTGTCCTTAAATGCATCCATTGAGGCTGCAAGAGCAGGCGAGGCGGGCAGAGGTTTCGCAG
>JAZQFO010000041.1:0-13378 GCA_045539535.1 Acetatifactor sp. | reverse complement strand
ATTTTCGTCAATCCATATACAACCGGTTTTAATGTTTTTTAATAACTTTTTAAATACCTTTTAAAATGCCATATTTTCAACCTTTTCTATTAAAAATCGTTGAAAAACAAAAAAAGAAAGTGTATTTTGCAAGCTCTCTTGCTTAAAACACTCTCTTTTTGCTAATCACTTAAAATTAAAAATCTTTATCGCCGATTTGCAATTTTCCTTTTGTTTTCGGCTTTTTTCAGCTTTTTTCGGTTTTTTGCGTTTTTTTATTTCTTATTGAATATTCACACTTACAAACCGCTCCCCCTCATACACTCTTACCGGGTTCCCCCTGACAATCCGGTTATGCTCCTGCCAGGCTTGATTGGTCTGAAGTTTTTGGGCATTTAATTCCTGTTCCTGCAAAATAAGCGCCAGCTTTGTCAGGGCACGCTGCTTGTTCATATATTGGCTACGCTCCTCTGTGGAGGTTACCGCTATTCCGGTAGGAATATGAATCACTCTGACACCGGTTTCCACCTTGTTCACATTCTGACCGCCTTTGCCACCACAATGAAATTTTTCAATTCGATAGTCTGCCTCTTTACACACCTGTTCTTTTTCCGGAATCACACTGACATCCACGTACCAGTTTTTCCGCTTATGGCCGGGACGAAAGGGGCTCTTGCATATCCACAAAACCGTCCCTTCCAAACCGGACAAATCCTCCTTGGTCTCGAAAGAGATAGAAGTAAAACAACCTTTTTTTCCGCCTTCTCTGCCGGAAAGCATGGAAATGTCCCCATACTCCCTCTTTAGCGCCTCATATAATTTTCCCACGGCCAGCTGACACTCTAAAGGCCCCTGGCCTGCACTTAATTGTATAATCATGTACTCCTCCTTATGCCTTCTTGCCTGCTTTAAAATTATAAACAGGCTGTAGTATCCGAGTTACTTCCACCGTTTCACTTATGCCGGAAAGGAGCTGCTCCATTGTCCGATAGGCAAAGGGAGCTTCGTCCAGGGTATCCGGACCAACGCAGCTACAGTATATATCCTTCATCTCCTTTTTGAATGCGGATACTGTGTAGCGATTCTTTACCTCGTCCCTTCGGATGGCGCGGCCGGAGCCATGGGGCGCAGACTGATTCCACTGTTCGTTTCCCTTACCCAGTCCCAACACTACTCCGTCCCGCATATTTACCGGGATAATAACACGTTCCCCTTGCTTGGCAGAAATGGCACCCTTGCGCAAAAGCAGTTCCTCTTTTCCACCGATTTCTACTGTATCAACGTAATTGTGAACAGAAGAAAACTGCTCCATTACCTTCCACTTCATGCCCTTTACAATCTCCTCCAAAATAATCTGCCTGTTTAAAGCCGCAAATTCCTGAACCACCTTCACATCCTCAATATACTGCTGATACAATGCACCCTCCAGCCAGGTTAAAGGATAAGGAAGCTCTTCCCCCCTTGCCTTCAACTCCTTGGAGCCGGCCTCCAAATAATACTCCGTCACTTCTTTGCCCAGATGACGGCTGCCGGTGTGAACCATCAGATAAAGAGCTCCCTCTTCATCCTTATCCACTTCAATGAAATGATTGCCGCCACCTAAGGTACCCAGACTTAGGAATGCCTTTTGCTCCCGAATGTGAGAACCACAATGCAACCCATCCGGATCAAACTGCTCAGCCATTTTGTGAACCTTATCCCGAATCCCAAATCCGGAAGGCA
The DNA here is from genome assembly GCA_045539535.1 of Acetatifactor sp. Classification (GTDB taxonomy): domain Bacteria; phylum Bacillota; class Clostridia; order Lachnospirales; family Lachnospiraceae; genus Acetatifactor. The sequence goes on along the minus strand of JAZQFO010000041.1, from coordinate 11,677 downwards.
CACGCTCTCGGATAATCCGATCCAGCTTTCCCGGTTCAAAATGCTTCTCCTTTAACTTCACACAACTGACTCCGCAGCCAATATCCACTCCCAACAAATTCGGCATAATGCGTTTGCCCACAGTCATGGTCAGGCCAATGGTTCCCACCACACCGGGATGCACATCCGGCATCACGCGAATCACGCTTCCCTCCGCCACAGGATTGTCACAGATCATCTGTAGCTGATCACAAGCATATTTCTCCACATCTTCTGTAAAAATTGTTGCTTCCGCAAATTTACCTATTACTGTTTTCATACATTCATTCTCCTATTTTTGCGCGCAAAAAAGGCACCTCAACAAGAGGTGCCTGCTCCGTTTCCATAGGAAATATTACCGAATCCATTTCAGATTCTGCTTCCTGTTTACAGAAAGTCTGTCCCTAAAATATATCCATAGAAAAGAGCCGATTGCGCCCGTTGATTTGTTTGTTACATATAAAATTGTTTGTGTTGATACTGTACATCATGGCAACCGCCTCCTTTCTGAAATATTGTTTGTTAATTGATTTACGTCATTGTAGCACCTTTAAAGAAGGAATGCAAGGAGATTTTCACGACGCGCCTATCTCTACCGCGCCTCCCTAAAGTAATACCTCCAATAGTTTCCGTCCACAACTTCCTCCGCAGGATATTCATTTTCCAGCCAATTCATCAGCCACGCATTGCTGCGAAGCTCATAAATCAACTCTCCAAAGCCGGAAGATACAATTACCACATCCGGATACTTCTCGGGATTCAACTCCCAATAATAGAGCAATTCCTCATTGTAGGTAGGGGTGGACATTACCGAAGGTGCGCCCACCTCCACATCCACATAAAGATATCCCATGGTATCCACAGGCTCTCCCAAAATCCAAATGGTATCTCCGGGACGAATTAATTCCTGCCACTCCTGATAGCTGTCACGCTGCATGGCGGCGCCGGCCTCATCCGTAATCAGACCCATAGCCGGGCCGCTGCGAATCAAGGCCAAATCCGATGACAGGGAGCAAATCTGGGCTCTTCCGTAAATCGGTATATGAATGTAGACACATCTGAATACAAAGATCAGCAGAAACAGATTCAGACCCACCACAAACATCTTCTTTAATTTGTCGTTCTGCGCACATTCCTCGTACCATCGGTATAAGGGCAGTGCCGAAAAACACATAGCCGTCAGCATAAAGGGTACCGACTGCAAAAAGGGCTGATCCGACAAAAGCACCCCCGCCAAGAGGGCCATAAGCCCCATCCACAAGCCGGTATAATAAGCTCGTTTTTCCTCAGTCGACAACAAATTTCTCTTATATAATCCAAGTAACACTATCCCAATATAAGGGTATAAATTGGTTCCGTTACTGATCACCCTCAAGATATTAACGATATAAAATATCATCAGAAGATGCCAGGAAATAAGAAGCCATTTTTCTTTTGAAAAAGCGTTCTTCGCACCGGTTTTCTTTTGGTCAATGCATCTGCCAAGCCACTCCAAAAGCACTCCTATCAGGCACAAAACAGCCAGGATTCCTGCTATTTTGCCCACATTGGTGACATGTCCCCAGATTTTCTCCCAGGCACTTACCGTATGGGTAGGCTCCACAGCCAAAGCCGCGGAAAGACACTTTATAACCGTATCCAAATCCTTGCCCCACATAAGATAAGTCACATAGCATATTCCCATCAGGGCACAGGCACCTGTAAAAATCAGAATATCCCTCTTGGCCTTTTTGCTATATTTTAACAACAATATAAAAACTACCACATAAGCCATCACAAAGGACGGGTAGGAAATAATACCAAAACACAGGCTGACTGCTGCCATCAACAGTCGGGAAATTTTCTCTTTTTTGAAGTATTGCAGTAAAAACAGCACAGTAAGCGTACTGGACCAAACCATCATACCGCTGTAGTCCGGCACCAGGATATCCTTGGTACCGATTAACGTATAGAGAAAAGCTACAATCAGAGCCGTCCCCTGCCCGCTAATCTCCTTGATAGCCTTATACAGACAAACAGCCACCGCCAAACGAATCAGATACCCCACCGCATTTACAAAAAGAACAATTCCCGTGGTAGTTCCTGTCAGTGTTATATAAAGCTTCATAATCAGCGCACACAAAAAAGCTGACGTCTGGTTGGGCTCCCACATTTCGATAATGGGGATATCCCCCTTCAGCATTCGATACCCCATGGCAAGCTCATATTCCGCATCATAGCTCACATTGGTCACCAGAATGGACAAGCTTGCCCCCACAAAAAGCAGCAAATATATGAATAATATTTTCTTATTTATCTGATTATTCATAAAACACAGTGTAACCGCAGTACACGTTCCTTTCTGCAAATTTGGTCATTTTGTTACAGACCTAAGTACACAAGGAAATTTCTCACTTCCTCATCCCAAAACTTCCACTCATGCCCCAGATTATCTATCTGATGATAGGTATAATCATACGCCGGACAGTTCAGAGACTCCATGTGCTCTTTCACCAAAAGATTCAAATCAAGCCAGGGGTCCAAACCGCCGCAGGCATGGTAAATACGCGGCTTGGGGCCATCCTCTCCGGCCACCTTTTTCGCGAGATATTTCATACTGTATTCCGTTTCCCGAATATCTTCCTGCCCAAACATCCGGATGCGGGGATTTAGCGTTCCTTCTTTGAAAGCTTTCGGCTTGGCATCCGCTTTGTCTCCTGCGGAAAATGCGCCTATGGCAGCAAACCGCTCCCGGTTCTTTAATCCTACAATAAAGCAGCCGTATCCACCGTTAGACAATCCACAGATATAGTTATCCTCCCTTGCTGCCGACAGGCAGGGGAACATGTTGTGAATAATATCCGGCAATTCACTGCCCACATACGTACCGTAGTTTTTGCCGTAAGGCATATCTACAAAGCAGGAATCATTGGCATTCACCAATACAATGGCAATCCCCTTCTCATTTGGAAGGGCAGCAATTGTGGAATAATACAGCCACTCGTTTTCATCCCCGGAACCGCCGTGACAAAGCCACAAAACCTTAAGCTTTGCGCCGTCTTCAAAATCATCGGGCAGTAACACCCAACAGTCCATCATCATGCCAAGCACCTTAGAAAAATGATTGATTTTCATGGAGGTCATACCAGCACCTCCTTCTGACTGCCGGCCATAAACCAGGGAATCATTTCCTTCAGTCTTTCATTCCAGTATACAAAATCATGATTGCCCTCACCCTCTGTATAGGTCACATCATATTCATCCTGAATCGCCTCGTAAAAACGCCGGTTCATATCATACAGAAAATCCTGTTTGCCACAACACAAGAAAATGCGCGGTCTGTCTTCCCCGGCAATCTCATGGCAAACCTTAAATACATTTAAGGAGCTTTCTTTGATTTTAGCCCAATCCTCCCCCAATATCAAATCAAACCGGTAGGGAGACGCTTTCATCTGCTCATAATCCAGGTCAAGGGCACCGCTAAAATCCCAATATTACCAAACTGCTCCACATGGTTCAAGCCGCCCACAGCAGCTCCGTATCCACCCATGGAACAACCTGCAATCAGCCAGTCCCGCCTATCTGCAGACACCGGGAAATGCTTCCTGATAAATGCAGGAATCTCCTTGGCAACAAAATCCATATAATGATAGCCGTTCCAGGTATTTACATAAAAGCTGTTTTTGCCCGAAGGCATAAACACCACCACCGGAAGGTCTCTCACCAAATCATAAATCTGGCTCTTCAAAAGCCACTCCGCCCTGTCATTATTGGCCCCGTGCAAAAGAATCATCACCTTGTAATTCTCCCGCTGGGTCAAAGTCTTGTATCCCGGCTGTGGCACCAAAATCTCCGCCTCCACCGGCATTTTTAGGGTATTTGATTTAAAGGATGCACTAATCCAAGCCATGGTTTTCTCCTTTTGTAGTTGGTTCCACCTCACCCATTATTGGTTTAACTATATCATTTTAATGATACATTTTCAAACTTTATGTAGAATAGCCTTTAGTCAAAAGCCAAGCCAAAATAAGAGGGCGCAGTAAAGCTGTCTCCTCCCAAAGAAAAATACATGGCAAAGGGCCGCTCAATACCAGGGGTTCGGAACTTCCCTTGGGTGTAGCCAAACGCCTTTACTATTCCCGGTGCTGCCTCCAAATCTCCCAACAGCTCGATACAATCAAGCGTCTTGTTGTCCCGCCGCACAGTGGCCATGAATCCGTCTCCTGCCCAAAACGTTGCCTGCGTCTCCAGAAAATCCAGATTCTCCCGCTCTTGCAACACACCACCTACCGGAAGAAATTGCCTGCGAAGCTTGGCATATTCAGATTTTGAGATACGCTGAAGCGGGATTGGCTGCGCAGCATGGGAACAGTCAAATTCCCGGATCCCACAACAGGTCCCATATCCCATACCTTCATAAAACTTAAATAAATCCGCACTTCCCGGCACCAAAATCACACCCTCATATCCAAGAGTCTTCAGATATGAATGGGTATCTTCCAGCAGTTTATGGCAAAGCCCCTGTCCCCGAAAGGCTTTTGCAGTGGCCACGGCATACAAATATGCCACCGATTTTCCGGCATACCTACAATCAAACCAATACAGCGCCGCAGCTACCTTACCATCCATCGAAATACAGCGGGAACGCTCAGAACTGAACGCCCTTTGGAAAAACACGTCCAAAAATTCCTCCGTGTCCCCAAAAGCCTCCTGCCACAGGGCACGAAGAGCAGGAATTTGAAAATCGCAGGGTGCATCAATTTTCATCGTTATCATCCTCCGCAAGACATGCCCAATACTTTTCTATCATATGATGGGGATAGTATCTTTGCTTGGCTTGGCGCAAACCTTCTAAGCCCATATCCTCTTCCCTGTTCAGGAAACGAATCAGAGGGAACTTGCCCCGGATATATCGGGCAAATTCGCAGTTAATGGCCGCATAGGCTCCATTCGCATCAGGGCACGCTTTCTCATAATGGACATCAAAGGTGTCCTCGGACAGCCGACTGCCCAGAGTCACTGCCAACACCTTGCCCCCATCCAAAAGTACCAATCCTTCCATATCCAGTTCCCTAAAATACTGAAGCGCATCTTCCATAGCCGCCTGCTCTTTTTCAAAATCCTCATCCGGATTGTCCGATGATTTGGCATCATACCACTGCTTCACCAGTTCTCTCACTCCGGGCAGCTTCCCGTCACTTAAAGGCTCCACCTTATAATCCGGAAATGCATCCCGGAAACGGTTATAGTGATTGCGTCTGCGGTGGTACTTTTTCCCTTTCAAGTCTGCCAAATCGTCAATGTCATACACATAGTCATGCCAGTCTATATTGGTGTGAAAATGAAATATCCCGGGATAAAGTGCTTCCAATGTCTTTATTTCCTCATCAAGCAAGCCAAAAATCCGACAGGCAATCCCTCTTTTCTTAGCATCGGCCATGATAGCCTCCAATATAGGCCTCTTATCACCGGGACCTATGGGATAAAAATACGTGCCTCCCTTAAACCCGGAGAACAGCAGGATATGGTCCTGCAGAACTGCAATTTGGGCCCTTGCCCACAGAAATAAATTAACAAATGTATATTCACAGCCCCGCTCTTTTCCATCAAACAGCTTGCGCTGGTAGAGGGGCTTGTCTTCTAATGTGATAGATTTCCATTCAATCATAATTGATATCCTTATATAAGTTGATAGTTGTTTTTGTATCTGAACTAACCCAATATTTTGCAATTGGATTATCTGACATAAGTGCTTTGCTTGTCAATAGTTTAGGATGCGGTTTTGGGGGAGAATTATTCATGAATTTGCATTTGTCTGCGAAAACAAGAACAGGAGCTTCGCAGATTCGGTTTTTAATCCTTAAAAAAATAGAAAGTTAATGCTACTTCCAATATCTTTTTATCATTCGCTCCATATTAGCCCTTCCCACCGGATTAGCAGTGTGAATCGCAATTGGATAAAGACTTCCTCTCTCTACCAAATAATCCAAAAGCTTTATTGCATCTCCCCCATCCACAGCATAATCTCCCAAGTCATGATCAATATCTAGTACCTCAATTTCACCACCTTCAGATTCTACTTTTTCGATTAATGCTATGGTTTCGTTTACCGATTTGGTTCCAATATAGTCCCTTGGAACCGGCCTTATATCATCAACCCAGATTTTCATATTTTCTCTCCGCATTTCATCACTTATAACAAAAACCTCTGAAGATTACTCTCCAGAGGTTCTCTTCACAGCGCAAGTGATTGACCCATTTTTTCAGAATTCCTATTTTAAGAGCAAACGGTCAAATAATACTACTGCTTTTCTGCATATCTCAAAGAAATATATTCTTCTATTTTTGCCACAAGATATTCAGCGTTTTCAATTTGTTGTCTGGCTTCTTCTTTACTTGCCACATAAAAATCATCATAGTCCGATGCATTGCGTATCTGTTCCGCTCTGGCAATCTTCTGATAATCTTCCGGTGTAAAAGTACCATCTCCCTTAAATATGAAAACGAAGTTAAATTGTTTAAGTCCACCATTATGCGTAGCAACTTCTATTCCTTCCGTTGCCAGCAGCGCTTTCACACCCTTCTCTATCGCATAAAATGCTCTGTTATTTGCTGATTTAAAAGATGCTCTTTCCAAAAGATCTTTGGACTCAGCCAATAATTCTTTGGCTCTTTCCATTCTGACCTTCGCCAATGCAAAGTAATATTCTTTATCCATACAGCACCTCTCCTTCTAAATCAATATTACGGAAGTACGCATACCACGCTTTCTTTTCCATAAATTCACCATAGGGCAGACACACAAAATTAACAATTGCAAAATATTTCATCGCTAATTCTGTCGCTATACCAGCAAGTGCCTCGTCATACTTTTTCGCCTCCAAGCGATCACATTTGGTAATTAATGCAATATCCACATCCGAATCTTCGGTATAATCACCACGCGCGCATGACCCATACAAAATAACCTCTACTAAATCCTCTTTCAGCAGTTCAGAAGCCAGATTAGTAGCTTCTTTTTTCACAATATCAATCGTTTTCTCATCTAAAAGTAAGTCATACATATTCCAGCCTCCTTTTCTCTTTATTAGCTACACGTGATATTTCTGTTCATCATAAGTATATCAGCTTTTCTCCAGTTCTACCATAGGAAATAGTACAAAAAAACTCAGCAGATTTTGTCTACTGAGTTTTTGAGCAGCGCAAGCGCTGTTTTCGCAAAACAAAAACTCACAAGCCTAAGCTTGTGAGTTTAAGAGCAGCGCTACAAGGATTCGAACCTTGAAATGACGGAGTCAGAGTCCGTTGCCTTACCGTTTGGCGATAGCGCTTTATTCATTACTTGATACAGTATACACGAAGTATTTCCATTTGGCAAGCCCTAAATTCATAATTTTTCAAAAAAATTGTACAAAATCCCAAACAAGGGAAAATATTTCCTACAAGCAAGGCCGCACCTTCCGGTGCGGCCCGCATCAAACTCATCCAACCAACATAAGTCCTCTATTTACACTTCAAACAGCATCTGGGCATAGGTGGGAATGGGCCATACAGCCGCATCTACCAAAGTCTCCAGCGTATCCACAGGCTTTCTAAGCTCTGCCATAGCAGTAAACACTTCTTCTCTGTAGAAGAATGCCTTTTCCTTGCCAACTGCCATAGCTGTAGCCTTGGCGGTCTTTTCTTCCAGATTGGTGAGAGCCTTCTTAGCCTCTGCTAATTTTGCAGAAATTTCATTCAGGGTCTCAATCTGTACAGAAGCATCTGCACCGGCCTCACGCACTGCAATCACAGTATCTGCCAGCGTCTTGGTGTACTTCATCACTGCAGGTAGAATCTGCTTTTTCGCCATCTCAATCATGGTCAGAGCCTCGATATTGATGGTCTTGGCATATGTTTCATAGAGAATCTCCTCACGTGAGTGAAGCTCTGCCTCGGTAAAGATACCGAACTTCTCAAAGAGACGGATAGCCTTCTCAGTAGTCAATGCACTGGAGGTCTCTACCATAGACTTAATATTGGGCAGTCCGCGGCGCTCAGCCTCCTTTACCCACTCCTCAGAGTAGCCGTTTCCGTTGAAAATAATTCTCTGGTGGTCAGTCATGTATTCCTTAATCAGGTCATGTACTGCCATCTCGAAATCATCTGCTTTTTCCAGAATATCAGCCGCCTCACAGAAAGCCTCTGCTACGATGGCATTCAAGGTGGTATTGGGGTCTGCCACGGAATCGGAGCTTCCCACCATACGGAACTCAAACTTATTACCGGTAAATGCAAAGGGTGAGGTTCTGTTTCTGTCGGTGGCATCCTTCTCCAAATCGGGCAGGGTGGACACACCTGTCTGCAGCTTACCGCCCTGCAGGGAGCGGGCTGCCTCACCGGTTTCAACCAGCTGGCTTACCACATCCTCAAGCTGTTCGCCCAGGAAGATAGAAATAATTGCAGGGGGAGCCTCGTCAGCACCCAGTCTATGGTCATTACCCACATCTGCAGCACTCTGGCGAAGCAGATCTGCATGGGTATCTACTGCTTTCATAATACATGCCAATACCAGAAGGAACTGGATATTTGCATTGGGTGTGGCACCGGGATCAAGCATATTCACACCAGTGTCAGTAGTAAGAGACCAGTTATCATGCTTACCGGAACCGTTTACACCCTCAAAGGGCTTCTCGTGAAGCAGACAGGTCAGACCGTGACGGCCTGCTACCTTCTTCATGGTCTCCATTACCAGCTGGTTGTGGTCCACAGCAATGTTGGCAGTCTCATAAATAGGTGCCAGCTCATGCTGGGCAGGCGCTGCCTCATTGTGCTGGGTCTTGGCCGTTACGCCAAGCTTCCACAGCTCCACATTTAAATCCTTCATATAAGAACCCACACGCTCTCTGATGGAACCGAAGTAATGGTCATCCATCTCCTGCCCCTTAGGGCCGGGAGCTCCAAACAGGGTGCGTCCGGTAAAAATCAAATCATCTCTCTGCAGGTACTTCTGTCTGTCCACAAGGAAATACTCCTGCTCTGCACCTACGCTGGGAGTAACCTTTTTGGCAGTAGTATCACCGAAAAGGCGTACAATTCTAAGGGCCTGATGGCTTACCGCCTCCATGGAACGAAGAAGGGGAGTCTTCTTATCCAATGCTTCTCCCTTGTAAGAACAAAACGCAGTAGGAATGCACAGAATCACGCCTGTTGCATCCTCTTTTAAGAAAGCAGGGGAAGTAATATCCCACACAGTATATCCTCTGGCCTCGAAGGTTGCACGAATACCGCCGGAAGGGAAGGAGGAAGCATCGGGCTCACCCTTAATCAGCTCTTTACCGGAGAACTCCAAAAGCATTCTGCCCTCCGCATCGGGATGGGTAACGAATGCATCGTGCTTCTCTGCGGTAATACCGGTCAAAGGTTGGAACCAGTGAGTGAAATGGGTTGCTCCGTTTTCCACAGCCCAGTCTTTCATAGCCTTTGCCACAATATCTGCTGTTGCCAAAGACAGTTCGCCGCCCTGCTCTTTTACACGCATTACTTCCTTGTAAACGTTCTTGGGCAGTCTTTCTTTCATCTTGCTGGAAGTAAATACTTTGCTGGCAAAAATCTCTTCCACATTCAGAATGTCACTCATCTTTCTTCTCCTTTTCTTGTCCCTTGTCTTCTGCCAAGGACGAAAAATCTCCAAAAAACCTATAATATGGTACTCTAAATTAATTTGACCTAAAATGCAATACTTATTTTAAAAATAGTTGATAAACTAACTGTTTTTCACACGAAGCAGATCATACTGACAAACTGCCACCTCTTGACCGTTCTCTGCACTTACAAGCTCCACATAAAGCTTCTGCTGGGGATGAGGCGCGCTGTCCACAGGATTCCTCTCACCGTCATACAATGCCGCAACCTTTGCAGACACATTAGCACCGTCAGGCTTCATTACTTCAATCACATCTCCCACGCAAAACTTATTGCGCTGGGTAATCTGTGCCATACCATCCACTACCTGCTCTACGATACCCAGATAAATATATTCATTTACATAGGTATTGCTGTCATAAATCTGGGTCTCTTCGTTGGGCTTGCCAAAATAGAAGCCGGTAGTAAACTGGCGATAGGTACATTTCGCAATTTCTGCCTTGTACCAATCCATATTGGCATGATATTTCTCAGGGCTCTCCAGATAATCATCAATGGCCTTACGATAGGTGCGGGCCACTGTAGCCACATACAGAGCGGTCTTCATGCGTCCCTCAATCTTCAGGCTGTCGATGCCTGCCTCCACAATCTCGGGAATGTGCTCAATCATGCACAAATCCTTGGAGTTAAAAATATAGGTTCCTCGCTCATTCTCATAAACAGGCAGATACTCACCGGGTCTGGACTCCTCCATCACCGCATATTTCCAGCGGCAAGGGTGGGTGCATGCACCATGATTGGCGTCCCTTCCGGTAAAATAATTACTCAAAAGACAACGTCCGGAATAGGAGATACACATAGCACCATGGATAAAGCTTTCGATTTCCATCTCCTCAGGAATACGGTCGCGAATCTGCTTAATCTCTGCCAGAGAAAGCTCTCTTGCAGAAACCACACGCTTGGCGCCCATTTTCCACCAAAACAGATAGGTCTGATAATTGGTATTATTGGCCTGTGTAGAGATATGAATTTCCACCTGAGGCCAGATCTCCTTAGCGATGGTAAACATACCCGGGTCCGAAATAATCAATGCATCGGGAGGCTCGGGCTTCATATTTTTCAGCTCCTCAAAATAGGCAGCTGCTCCCTCCAAATCATAGTTGTGAGCCAGGATATTGGCGGTGACATACACCTTTACATTGTGAGCATGGGCAAAGGCGATACCCTCCGCCATCTCCTCCATGGAGAAGTTCTTGGCCTTGGCACGAAGTCCAAAGGCCTCACCGCCGATATAAACTGCATCTGCGCCAAACATGACTGCAGTCTTTAACACCTCTAGGCTGCTGGCCGGAATAAGAAGTTCTATTTTTCTGGATGTTTGAGAACTCATCTTTATCTCTCCTATTTCTTCACACTTAAGGTCACACCGTCACCCACCGGCAAAACAGTGGTCTCAAGCTCCGGGTGATGTGTCAGTTCATACAAATAATCTCTCATACGGGTATGTATGGTGCGATTGCGTCTGGTTACCGCAAACCGGGATTCGATGATGTCTCCGTCCTGCAACACATTGTCAGAAATCAACAGTCCGCCCGGCGCCAAAAGTCTTAAAATATCAGGCATAAAATGAATGTACTGCCCCTTTGCCGCATCCATAAAAATCAAATCAAAGCTGCCCTCCAACTCCTTTAAGATTTCTACTGCGTCACCCTCCAGCAAAGTAATGAAGTCTGCCTTGCCGGCTTTTTCAAAATTGGCCCGGGCAATGGGGATGCGTTTTTCATACTTTTCAATGGTGGTAATATGAGCATCCTTTGGCGCATATTCACTCATCAAAAGCGCAGAAAAGCTGATGGCAGTCCCGACCTCCAGGATGTTCTTCGGCTTTCTAAGGGTAAGCAGAAAGCGCAGGAGCTGCTGCATGGATTTGCGAATGATAGGCACCTGCGTCTGCAAAGCATATTCTTCTATTTCGTCCAAAAAGGGAGTGTTGCCTCTATCCAATGAATCGATAAAGGCTGACATTCTCTCATCTATAATCATTGATTTGCTCCCC
>JAZQFO010000040.1:0-12640 GCA_045539535.1 Acetatifactor sp. | reverse complement strand
ACCTGACTTTTAATCAGGTTGTCGGGGGTTCGAATCCCCCGTGCTTCACTAATCGGTATCGTTCCGCCAGGATGATACTTTTTTTTATTTTTACAGATGCGAAAGGATTAGATTATGTCCCAGACAAAAACCGTGCAAAGTACACAGGCTCCCGCTGAAAACAAGATGGGCGTCATGTCCGTCAATAAGCTGTTAATGAATATGTCCCTGCCCATGATGATTTCCATGCTGGTGCAGGCGCTTTACAATATAGTGGACAGTATTTTTGTATCGCAGATCAATGAATATGCTCTACGTGCGGTTTCGCTGGCATTCCCGGTACAGAGTCTGATGATTGCAGTGTCAGTTGGAACGGCAGTGGGTGTAAATGCTTTCTTGTCCCGAACATTAGGCGAGAAAAATTATGAAAAGGCCAATGTAATCGCTGTGAACGGCATTTTCCTTGCGTTTGCAGGTGCTGTTTTATTTGCGGTTGTTGGGTTGTTCATCAGCCGTCCCTTCTTTGTCAGCCAGACAGATATCGTGGAGGTACAGGACTATGGTGTAACTTATATAACCTTGTGCTGTGTGCTGAGTATCGGTATTTTCATGCAGACTATATTTGAGCGTCTCTTGCAGGCTACCGGTAAGACCTTTTACACTATGATTACACAGGGAACAGGAGCTATTGTGAACTTGATTCTGGACCCGATTATGATTTTCGGTCTGTGCGGTATGCCCAAGATGGGAGTGGCCGGTGCAGCGTTGGCTACGGTTATCGGCCAGATGATTGCAGCGGTATTGGCCTTGTATTTTAATCTGAAGTTTAACAAGGAAATTAAGTTTTCCTTCAAGGAATTTCGCCCCAATTGGGGCCTGATCGGTCAGATTTATAAGGTAGGTGCGCCCTCTATTGTGGTGCAGTCTGTGGGATCTGTTATGACTTATGGTATGAATCTGATTCTGGAAAGCTTCGGTGCGGCCCAGACTGTATTTGGTGTGTACTTTAAGTTGCAGAGCTTTGTATTTATGCCTGTGTTTGGCTTGAATAACGGCATGGTTCCCATTATTGCATACAACTATGGTGCAGGTAAGAGAGAGCGTGTAATTCAAGCCATCCGAAGCAGTGTGTTCTTTGGTGTGGGTATCATGTTAATCGGCTTGTTGGTGATGGAGTTGTTCCCGGCACAGTTGCTGGGCTTGTTTAATGCGACGGATGAGCTTTTGGTCATCGGTGTACCGGCCCTTAGAACGATTTGTTTAAGCTTTACCTTTGCAGGTTTTTGTATTGTGGCAGGAAGTACCTTCCAGGCCTTGGGAAACGGTGTGTACAGTATGGTGGTGTCCGTGACCAGACAGCTGTGTGTACTTCTTCCCGTAGCGAAGCTTTTGTCTTTAAGCGGCAATGTGAATTTGATCTGGTGGTCTTTTCCTATTGCGGAGCTGTTCAGCGTGGGCTTAAGTGCGTTCTTCTTAGTGAGAATCTACAAGAATGTAATTAAGAACATCGGAACTTGACAAAAAGCTTCTTGGCTGGCATAATACTAAAGGACATTGGAGACGAGTGTTTCTAAGAATGTCAGGGTTCATCGGTGATGAACTTATATAAGCGGATATGGCGGAATTGGCAGACGCGCTGGTTTTAGGTACCAGTGGGAAACCGTGCAGGTTCAAGTCCTGTTATCCGCAGGCGAAAGATGTCGAGGAAGCGGCATCTTTTTTCTATATATGTTTGAGGGTGAAGAAGGAGGTGATAAGAGTTGTTGAACATCTTTTACATATTAGTCAACTGCCTGGCAATTATTGTAATGTTGAAATTAATTATTCAGGATAAAATGTATGGAGTCATAGGTACATTTTTTTGGGGGATTCCATATAATGTTTTTATATATAGTGTGTCAAAATATGGCGGGAGTATTGCGCCGGAGGCTGTTACGAATTATGAATTATATCAAGAAGGACATTACTATTTGATGTCCCATGGAATTTATACGGATGTTCCCTATGAAATTTATCACTACATGGATGTTTGCGAAAAAGTTGGAAATTTCTCTTTTTGGATCTGTTTTATTTGGACGGCAATTATTGTGGTTAGATGGAAGATGAAAAAAGAGAAGGAGGCGTAGTCATGGGTACTATAATGAGGTAAGTTATGAGGCATATCAATTCATTGATATGTGTGAATGCGTTGCTATTCCCTGTTTTTTATTGGATTTATCTTGGTGGCGATAAGGAACTATATTGTGGAGAAATGTGTTAAGGAAATGGGCAAGGCGGAATCTTTATTTGATAAAGTGCAGAATATAGTAAAAAAGGATGTCTAGTATTCCATTAGAATACCCGGCATCCTTTTTATGATTCATCATTATAAAAAACAATTGGTGGAGCGCTTCATCAGGAATTTAACCTGATAACCACTTTCCTCGCAGATACTGCGAACGACTTCCTCTGCTTCATTTCTGGAATTGTCGTTGACGCATATGATGCAGCTGTCCTTTTTGGAGCTGAAGAATCCGGATTTGGGCCAGCGGACAAAGTAGGAAATATGGTTTCTAAGAAGCTCGCGCTCGATTTCTTTTTTGCAATCGGGGTTGTCCACCTCACAGAGCTCAATTTCATTATTTACTTTTACAGCGGTATAAAGTGGTTGCATCATTTCACCTCGCAAATAGCTTTCCAAGTATTATAACATATTCCGTAGCAAAAGTGCAATCAAATACTTGTCACATCTGAAAAAAAGGGATATACTGATAGTATTGTGAGACAATATTGAGCATTTGATGGGAAAGGATGGAGAGAAGATGGATTTTTTGAACAAGATTGGAGATACAATCAATACCAAGGGGCATGAGGTTGCCGGTAAGGCCAAGGAGATGGCAGAGATTGCCAATCTGAAGAGTCAGATTTCCACCTGCGAAGAAGTGATTAAGAAGAATTACATGGAGATAGGACGTCTGTTCATGGAACAGTACAAGGATGCTGAGGATGCACCCTTTGAGAAACAGCGAAAAGCCATTCTCAATGCACAGGCAGGTGTGGCTGATTTGCAGAGACAGATTAGAGAGATTAAAGGGCTGTAACAGATTGCTAAATGAATTTCATGAAAAGAATATAAGAAGAGTCCGAACGAGTTGTGGTTGTTCGGACTCTTTTTGCATGCTTATTTATTCGTCTTCATCCTCCGAATACCAGGGATTGTATCCCGGGTCGCGCTGTTGGATTTCCCAAAGATGCTGGTCGAGAATCGTCTGGTAATCAGGATTCAGGAAGAATATTGCATCATGAGGGCACACATTAGAGGTGCGAGGTGCATTGATAGTCTGCGTTCCGTCCGGATTCTCTACAATGGTAGTAGAGCCTGCAAGCAGTGCGGGATGCTCCGGAAGAGGCAGCATTGCAATGCCGTCGTATGCGAAAGGACACTCAGGAGCAGCGATTAAGCCACAGTAGTGGCAGACACGACCCTGATAGTGGATGTCACACAGTTCGGTGGGTTCTGTTCCTTCTGCAAAGTATTCGGTAATTACGCAGCCGGCTGCATCACACAGGCCGGGAGTAGGAAGCTTTCCGGATTTATTACATACTTGCATCTGCACCAGGCCACTGGGGATTGCGAAGGATGCATTGGGCAAATCTTCGTGAACGCGCTTCATAATGGAACGCCACAGGTTCTTGGCTACGTCATCCTCAGAGCCGTTCATATTTACGTTATTGTCATAGCCTGCCCAAACAGTTGCAGTGTAGTAGGGGGTATATCCGGCAAACCACACGTCCTGTGTATTCTGGGAGGTACCGGTCTTACCTGCAATAGCCATGGAAGGATTAAAGTTACATCTTCCGCCGGTTCCCTTGGTTACAACGTCAGACATGGCATCAGTCAAAAGGAATGCAGTAGTTTCTTTCAGCACCTGACGGCTTTTGGGAGTAGTGTTATCCAAAATCACATTGCCGTCAGCATCGGTTACTCGGGTGTAGAGCTTAGGCTCCATATAAGTGCCCAGATTAGCAATGGATGCATATGCTGCATTCAATTCATAAGGGCTTACGCCATAGGTCACACCGCCGATGGCAGTGGACTGGTTTACATCAGAGAATACCTGGTCACCGATGGTGGTACCGTCAGTCAATGTGGTAAATCCAAAGTTAATCAGGTAATCATATCCCAGCTGAGGGGTCAATACCGTAAAGGTTTTAACAGAAACAATATTTAAGGACTGCTCAATTGCATAGCGGATGGAGCAGATGCCCTTCCAGCCCACCTTATTGACATCATACCAGTTGTTAACCGGCTGGCCGGAGTCGTAGTTAAAGGGAGCATCGTTATAAACTGTTGCAAGGGTTTGGCCGTTGGCATCCAGTGCAGGAGCAAATGCAGCCAATACCTTGAAGGTAGAACCGGGGGAGCTGCCTGCGGAGGTCGCACGGTTTAAAGTCCGTCGGCCTTCCTTGGAGCCTCGTCCGCCCACCATAGCTACCACATAACCGGTGGCCTGGTCTTCGATAACAATTGCAGCCTGAGGCTGGGCGGCCATGGAAATATTTTCCTCATAACTGTCAGAGGTAGCTTCCATGCCTAAGCTTTCCATCATGGCGCCGCGGTAGAGGTCAATAGCCTCATAGGCAGCATCCTGGGAGGAGAAAATCAGATTGAATTTCTTATCATGATTTTCTTTAAACCAGCTCATCATGTTTTCTTTACTGAAATTATGTTTATCGTTGTTTTTGTCAGTGATGGTCAATGCATAGTTTAAATACCAGCGAACGTTCTCGCTGTAGTTCTCTTCGTTAGCAAACTCTTCGTCAGCAATCTTCTGAATCTTGGGGTCCAGAGTGGAATCAATACGAAGACCACCGGAGGACATTAAGTACTCTGCATTGGATTCAGAGTATCCGGCCTCAACCAAGTCAGCCAATACCTGTTCATATACTGCATCTGAGAAGTAAGAACCGGAGGTGGTGTCCCCTACTTTGAAGTCTACATCATAGAGACTGATTCGGTTGTACACATCCTCTGTATCTGCCATAGCAGTATCATATTCTTCTTTGGTAATGAATTCAAGCTCCAGCATCTTATTCAAACATTCCTCACGACGCTTCTGATTGTTTTCAGGATAGCGGATAGGGTTGTAGGCAGAAGGATTCTGGGTAATACTTGCAATTACTGCGCTTTCGGAAATAGTCAGTTCAGAACAGGATTTGCCAAAATAACGCAGGGAAGCAGCTTCGACACCAAGAGTGTTCTGGCCAAGGTTGATTGCATTCATGTAACGCAAGAGCACCTCGTCCTTGGTGGAGTTCTTGGTCAGCTCCAGTGCCAGATATTGTTCCTGCAGCTTACGCTTAATCATCTTGATCATGTTACCATCTTCTTCGGTCCAGGTAGTGAAAACGGTGTTTTTCAGAAGCTGCTGGGTAATGGTACTTGCACCCTGTTTCTCCTCACCGCCGGTTTTGATAAACTGCCAGCCGGCACGAAAGATACCTTTGATGTCAATACCGTTGTGCTCATAAAAACGCTGGTCCTCAATAGCTACAAAGGCCTGACCCAGATGAGTGGGTACCTGATCAATGGTTACCTCGATTCGGTTGGAGTTGGTGCTGACATACTGGTCAATTTCATTGCCTTCCTTGTCGTAGACGATAGTTGCCTCTCCAACCGCCACCACATCGCTTACACGAATCTGGGGTGTTGACTCCAGGATACCGTGGAAGAGGCCGATTCCGGCAGCCACGCCGGTGACACCTACACAGAGTATTGCAGCAAGCGCCAGTTTTACGCCAATCAGGGTGATTTTACGCCCCCATTTGCCTGATTTAGAATTGAGTGCCTTTTGCTTTGCGCGGACACCTTTTTTACCATAATTCATATATTTCGCCTTTCTGAAATGTCTCATCTTTGTTGTGTTGCATAAAGATTCAACTTATTATATCAAAAAATCATATGTAAATAAAGGTTTTCTTTTCCTTCTTAAGAATTGTTTCACATTTTGGACAAAATATGCTAGAATTTATTTAGATATGAAAAAGGGGATAAAGTCATGGATGCTTACAAGGTGCTGCTGGAAGGCGGCCAAGGAGAAATAGTAGAGAAAAAGTCCCGTTTTATTGCCACGGTAGAAAAGTGCGAGACGGAGGAGGAAGCAGTCCGCTTCATCGAAAGTATAAAGAAAAAATACTGGGATGCCAGACATAATTGTTCCGCATTTGTCATTGGGGATAGAGGAGAGCTTACCCGGTGCAGTGATGACGGCGAGCCTTCCGGTACGGCAGGACGCCCCATGCTGGAGGTGCTTTTGGGTGAGGGCGTGCGCAATGTGGCGGTGGTAGTTACCAGGTATTTTGGTGGTGTGCTTTTGGGAACCGGCGGTTTGGTGCGGGCTTATACCCAGGCAGTGAAGGAAGGACTGAATAATTGTGTTATCGGTACCAACCGACATGGCAGTGAGCTGGAGGTTGTGACGGATTATAACGGAGTGGGTAAGATTCTGTATTTGCTTGGACAAAGGGGATTAGAGCCTACAGGCAGCGACTATACGGAGATTGTGACCCTGCGCTTGATTGTACCGGTGGAAGAGGAGGAAGGACTTCGCAAGGAGATCACCGAAGCCACCATGGGACGGGCCACCATCGAGAAAATTCAGGAATTATATTACATTTCGTAGAAATTCAGAAAAATTTAATTGGATAAAGTAGGTTCGGGCGACTTGACGAGTTCCCGGACTTATTTTATAATAAAAGGACGTATGGGTTATTGACTTGACAGTAGGGACTGTCAGATAGGGGATTACAGATGATTAAGAGTATGACCGGTTTCGGCAGATGTGAAGTTGCCGAGAATAACAGAAAATTTACGGTGGAGATGAAATCTGTCAACCATCGCTATCTTGATGTGAATATCAAGATGCCCAAGAAGCTGAATTTCTTCGAGTCTGCTATCCGAGGCGAACTGAAGAATTATATATCCAGAGGTAAGGTTGATATTTTTATCAGCTATGAGGACTTTTCTGAGAACACATCCAGCGTCCGTTACAATAAGGAGCTGGCGCAGGAGTATCTGACCTATCTTCGCCAGATGGCTGAGGATTTTGGCCTTGATAATGACATCCGTGTATCCACGCTTTCCAAATACCCCGAGGTATTTACCATGGAGGATCGTAATGCAGATGAGGAGGAGCTTTGGAAGGAGCTTCAGAAGGCTGTGAAGGGGGCTGCAGAAATGTTTGTGGAGACCCGTATCACAGAGGGAGATCAGCTGCGCAAGGATTTGATTGCCAAGCTGGATCACATGTTGACTTTGGTGGATTTTATTGCAGAGCGTTCACCCAAGATTGTAGCTGAGTACAGACAGAAGCTTGAAGATAAGGTAAGAGAGCTGCTGGGCGACACTACCGTGGATGAGTCCCGTCTGTTGACAGAGGTTACTATTTTTGCAGATAAGGTTTGTGTGGATGAGGAGCTTGTGCGTTTACGCAGCCATATTGAGACCACCAAGAAGACTCTCACAGAGGGTGGTACCATCGGACGTAAGCTTGATTTTATTGCACAGGAAATGAACAGAGAGGCCAATACCACTTTGTCCAAGTCCAATGATTTGGAGATTTCCAACTGCGCTATCGAGCTGAAGACCGAGATTGAAAAGGTTCGCGAGCAGATTCAGAATATCGAGTAACGGAGGCACTATGTTAATTCACATCGGCTTTGGTAATATTGTAAATACCGCCAAGATTGTTGCGATTGTCAGTCCGGATTCCGCACCCATCAAGCGTATGGTGCAGCGTGCCAAGGAAGAGGGAACTGCCATAGATGCCACCCAGGGAAGACGTACCAAGTCAGTGCTTGTAATGGAAAATGGTCAAGTGGTGCTTTCGGCACTTCTGCCGGAGACCATTGCAGGACGTGCCCAGGTTCAGGAGACTGCAGCGGATACCGATGAGCTTTCCGGAGAAAATACACCTGCTGATAACGGCGGGGGAGGTAAAGATGAGTAATACATTATTAAATAAAGGTATCTTAATTGTTCTGTCCGGATTTTCCGGAGCAGGCAAGGGGACTTTGGTTAAGAAGCTTATGGAGACCTATGACAATTATGCCTTGTCTGTGTCCATGACTACCAGAGCTCCCAGAGAGGGAGAGCAGGACGGTGTTCACTACTTCTTTTCCGACAGAGACCGATTTGAAGAGAAAATCCGCCACAACGGATTCATTGAATACGCCGAATACTGCGGCAATTATTACGGTACACCCAAGGCCTACGTGGAGGAACAGCTCTCGGCAGGCAAGGATGTAATTTTGGAGATTGAGATTCAGGGAGCTTTGCAGATTAAGAAGATTTTCCCTGAAAGTCTGCTTCTTTTCGTGACACCGCCCACAGCGGCTGAGCTGGAGCGCAGACTGAAAGGCAGGGGCACCGAGACGGAGGATGTGATTGCCAAGCGTCTTGCCCGGGCAAGTGAAGAATCAGAAGGCATTGAAGCCTATGATTATATAGTGGTAAATGACAATCTGGAGACCTGCGTGGAGGAACTTCACCAGATCGTGAAGGCAGCCCGTGCGGTACCCGTTCGCAGAGAAGCATTTATAAAAGAAATCAGAGAGGAACTGAAAGGTTTCGTGAAAGGAGCACAAAAATAATGTTACATCCGTCTTATTCAGATTTGATTCAGGTAGTAAACAGCGAGGTAGAGCAGGGCGAAGCACCTGTAGTTAACAGCCGTTATTCCATCGTTATGGCTACCGCAAAGCGCGCAAGACAGATTATCGCCGGAGATGAGCCTTTGGTAGAGGGAGATGCAATGAAGCCTCTTTCCCTTGCTGTGGAGGAGCTCAATCAGGGACAGATTAAGATTCTTGGAGACGAGGAAGAAGAATAAAGCAAATGATGCGATAGCCGGTAGGATTTTCCAGTGCCGGCTATTGTTATATTGTAGCTTTTAGGAAGGGTTTTTATGAAAATATTGTTTGTATCCCTTGGCTGTGACAAGAATCTGGTAGACTCTGAGATGATGATCGGAATGCTCTCCGAAAAGGGCTATGAGTTTACCGATGATGAAACCCGGGCAGATATCATCGTGGTGAATACCTGCTGTTTTATCGGAGATGCCAAGGAGGAAAGTATCAATACTTTGCTGGAGATGAGTCAGCTGAAAGAAGAAGGTAATCTGAAGGTGTTGATTGCCGCCGGTTGTCTTGCCCAGCGTTATCAGGAAGAAATTCAAACAGAGATTCCTCAGGTGGATGCTATTATCGGTACCAATTCCATTGATGAGATTGTAAATGCTGTTGAGACAGCTTTGGCAGGTAATGGCGCCAATCACTACAGAGACATCAATGCAACGCCGGTATTTGGCAAGAAGCGAGTGATTACCACCGGAGGGCATTTTGCATATCTTAAAATTGCAGAGGGCTGCGATAAGTTCTGCACTTATTGCATTATACCCAAGGTGCGCGGTAAATTCCGCAGTGTGCCCATGGAAGCGCTTGTGGAGGAGGCAAGAGAGCTTGCTGACAAGGGTGTGAAGGAGCTGATTTTGGTGGCTCAGGAAACCACTCTGTACGGCAAGGATTTATACGGCGAAAAGCGCCTGCCGGCCCTTTTGCATGAATTGGCTCAGATTCCCGGAATTTATTGGATTCGGATTCTCTACTGCTATCCGGAGGAGATTACTGATGAGCTGATTGAGGCTATTGCCACGGAGCCTAAGGTGTGCCACTATCTGGATATCCCTATTCAGCACGGAGCAGACAATGTACTGAAGCGCATGGGACGCAGAACCAATCAAGAAGAGCTTCGCCGGATGATTGCAAAGCTTAGGGAACGGATTCCTGATATTTGTTTGCGCACCACGCTAATCAGCGGATTTCCCGGAGAGACCCAGGAGGATTTTGAGGAGCTGTATCGTTTTGTAAATGACTGTGAATTTGACAGACTGGGTGTATTTACTTATTCCCAGGAGGAGGATACCCCGGCTGCAGTCATGGAGGACCAGATACCCGAAGAGATAAAGGAATTCCGCAGAGATGAGCTGATGGAGCTTCAGCAGGCAATCGCCTTTGAAAAGGCAGAGGAGCTTGTGGGTCGCGTGCTTACGGTAATGATTGAGGGTAAGGTGGCCGATGAGGATACCTATGTGGCACGTACTTATCGGGATGCCCCCAATGTGGACGGATATCTGTTCTTAAATACGACAGCCAGCCTGATGACCGGAGACTTCGCCAAGGTTTTGGTAACAGATTCCAATGAATATGATCTGATAGGAGAGTTATATCATGAGTGATAATAATACAAGAGAAAAGATTAAAAATTTGCCCAATCAGCTTACGATTTTCCGTATGTTTATGATTGTACCCTTTGTGGTATTCTTGTTGGGCTGTCATGAGAAATGGGATTGGTTTATGAATCTTTTTGGCGGCTCTACCGCTGTGGCGGAATATGTGGCATTGGCAATTTTTATTATTGCAAGCCTTACAGACCTTTTGGACGGTAAGATTGCCAGAAAGTATAATCTGGTGTCCAACTTCGGTAAGTTTATGGATCCCTTGGCAGATAAGCTGCTTGTGTGTGCGGCTATGATCGTGCTGGTACAGATGGAGAGAATTCCCTCCTGGATTGTAGTTATCATTATCAGCAGAGAGTTTATTATCAGCGGATTCCGTCTGATTGCTTCCGACAACGGTGTAGTAATTGCTGCAAGCTATTGGGGCAAGTTTAAAACTACCTTCCAGATGGTAATGATATGTATGATGATTGTAGTGGATGCGCCTTTTCTTAGCAATCCTACACATGTAGATGTTTTTGTACTTTTAACAAATATCATCATGTGGATTGCTCTTGCGCTTACAATCATTTCTTTGGTGGACTATCTTATTAAAAATAAAGACGTCATGAAGGATGGTACAAAATAAATGACAGTTGAGTTAATTAGTGTAGGAACCGAAATTCTTCTTGGAAATATTGTAAATACCAATGCTGCGTATTTGTCGGAGCAGTGTGCTTCTCTGGGACTTTCCTGTTACTTTCAGAGTGTGGTAGGAGATAACGAGGAGCGTCTGTCCATGGTGTTAAAGTGTGCCATGGACCGTTCGGACATTGTGATTTTATCCGGTGGATTGGGACCTACGGAGGATGATTTGACCAAGGAGACCGCTGCCAAGGTATGTGGCAGGAAGCTTGTGACCAATGATATGTGGATGGAGCGTATTTCTGAGTATTTTGCAGCCAGAAACGTGACACCTACGGAGAATAACTGGAAGCAGGCAATGGTACCCAAGGACGCGATTGTGCTGGATAATCCCAACGGCACAGCACCCGGTCTGATTATTGAGGAGAAAAGTACAAAGGTAATTCTGCTTCCGGGACCGCCGAATGAATTGATTCCTATGTTTGAGGCAAGCGTGAAGCCTTATTTGGAGAAGCTGACACCCGGAGTTCTCTATTCCCAGACCGTAAAAATCTGCGGACAGGGAGAGAGCGCAGTGGAAACTGCCATTATGGATTTGATTGATGCACAGACCAATCCTACGCTGGCAACCTATGCCAAAACCGGCGAGGTGCATATTCGCGTGACTGCGGCTGCTGATACGGAGAAAGAAGCCAAGAAGCTTACTAAGCCCATTGTAAAGGAATTGAAGGCTCGTTTCGATGGGGATGTATATACCACAGAGGATGATGTGACATTGGAAAAAGCTGTGGCAGATCTTTTGCAGGCCAATGAGTTGACCATGACCTGCGCGGAGTCCTGTACCGGCGGACTGCTTGCAGCAAAAATGGTTAGTGTACCCGGTGTATCCGAGGTGTTTAAATCAGGTGTAGTTACTTACTCCAACAAGGCGAAACGTAAATACCTGGGTGTGAAAAAGGGTACGCTTCAAAAGTATGGCCCCGTCAGCAAGCAGGTTGCCGAGGAGATGGTTAAGGGGGCTGTGGGATTCAGCAAATGTGATGTGGCTGTTTCGGTCACCGGTCTTGCCGGTCCTGACGGCGGCACCAAGGAAAAGCCAGTAGGCCTGGTTTATATCGGCTGCAATGTAAAAGGCAAAATCACAGTCAAAGAGTATCATTTCAGCGGTAATCGCAACAAAATCCGTGAGAGTGCCGTGGCAGCAGCGTTGGTGCTTGCCAGAAGATGTATCATGGAGTATGTTAGTGAATTGACCTTTAGAAAGAAATAGAAAAATAAGTTTGAGCGGAGCCTGCAGAATGCGGGCTCCACTTTTGATATGTGTGTATTATATGGTTTGTTGCCAGTGTGCAGGAGAATGTGGTAGAATGTAGGGTATAAGTAGTGGCTATGATAAAGGGGTGGTTTGGTTTAAATGGTAATCTATAAAAATGATATTTTGTGTGACAAATGTAAAGATGGTGCTCTCATCCCAATCTGTTGGGTTGATGGGGAACATAAGTACTCATACATAGATGATTATGGTTTTAAGGAATGTGGAATGGGTAAATATTACCAATCAAATTATAACGAGGCAGATGTTAGAAAGATTAAAGTGTTTGCGATGGATGGCAAATTTTTAATCTGGGATTTTGATAATGGAGAAACCAATGCAAAAAAGCTGAGAGATGACAACCTATATCTTGTAGATAAGAGACAAATAAAACCAATATGGAATATGAGAGAGACTGTAGGCTATACAGATACCTGTGTATCTGTGTCCA
>JAZQFO010000039.1:0-6901 GCA_045539535.1 Acetatifactor sp. | reverse complement strand
CTGACACCAAAATGAGTAAACAGCATCTCTCCCTGTTCATGATACAGTTCCTTCTTGCCACACACCATACGTAAGGACACATTTTTCAAAGAAAGCCCCATCAAATCCCGACACCAGTCCTCCGCAGTCTCAAGGGGCACCAGGGAGGGTCTGCATTCTGTGATTTTATGTCCCGTCTCCTCCGCCCAGATAAGTCCGTCTCCTGTAGAACCGGTGCTGGGATAGGACAAACCGCCGGTGCACACAATTACAGCATCCGCCATAAGCTTTCTGCCATCCTTAAGTTGCACGCCTGTGACCTTAGCCTGCGGCTCACTCTCCCATATAAGACATTTTACCTCTGTATTCAGACAAATGTCTACACCCTGTTTTCTTAAATATCTATGAAATGCTGAAATTACATCCGAAGAATGATCCGATACCGGAAACACTCTATCTCCCCGTTCCACCTTCAAAGGACATCCTGCCCCTTCTAAGAACTCCATAACAGCCTGATTGTCATAACCATAAAAAGCACTGTATAAAAACTTCTCATTGGTACACACATTGGCCAAAAGTGTCTCTATATCTGCCGCATTGGTCACATTACAGCGCCCTTTTCCGGTGATAAACACCTTTTTGCCCAGCTTTTCATTTTTCTCTAATAAAACAACGTGGTGCCCCCGGTCCGCAGCAGCTGCCGCTGCCATCATTCCCGCTGCACCACCGCCGATTACAAGGACTTCACTCATTGCTCTTCTTCCTGTCTCAACGAATAATTTAACATAGGTTCATCATCGATGAAATTAATCTCATCATTTAAATATACCTGGTAATTGTTCCAGGTTTCCTCCAGACGCTCCAGATTCCGCTTTACCTCCTGGGGACGTCTCAAACACATGGCAACTACCAGTGCATTAATCACACTTAACGGTGCCACCAGGGAATCCACAATAGAGACCATGTCACTTCTGGCCAGCAGATTGCAGGAAGAATACAGATTCATGGGAGAATGTACACTGTCTGTCAACGCTATAACCTTAGCATTTCTGTCGTTGGCAAATTCCATAGCCTTTAAAGTTCTCATGGAATATCTGGGAAAACTGATTCCAACAAAACAATCCTTCTCGCCAATGTGAATCATCTGCTCAAAGGTCTCGCTGACACTGGTAGTATTTACCAGCACCACATTTCCCCGGATCATATTCAGATAAAAATGCAAAAAACCTGCCAAGGGCTCATTGCTGCGCAGTCCCATCACATAAACTGTCTGAGCCTCCAGCAAGGTATTAACCGCTGTTTCAAATGCCGCCGAATCTAAATTGTCAATGGTATGCTGCAGCTTCTCAATATCTGCACCCATAACAGAGGCTAAAATCTCTGACTGGGAGCTTTTGCCATATTTATTATCCATGCGCTGCACATTGTTAAGCTTGCCCTTAACACATTCCTCCAACGCCTTCTGGAGCTGAGGATATCCCTCGTAATCAATGCTTGTGGCAAAACGAACCACGGTGGATTCGCTAATCCCAAGTGTCTCTCCCAGCTTGGCGGCTGTCATAAATACCGCCTGGTCAAAATGCTCCAATATATAGTCTGCAATCACCTTCTGGCTCTTGCTCATCTTGTCATAACGCTCTTCTATTCTGTGTAAAACCTCATATTGTCGTGCCATGTACCTTACTTACTCCCAACTATAATCTACATTGCCATAAAGGACTGATAACAGTTCTCCAACAAGGCATAGGTCTCTCTGTCTGTCAAATCATAGTCCCCGGTAAGACTCATGCATGCTGCACCATGAATAAAAATCCACATCTTCATAAATAAATCACTGGGCGCCTTACAGCCTGCCGCTTTGGCCAGGTTAATCTCGTATACCACATTTCCCTCAGGACCGTTCAAAAGTTCATACATGCTTTTTCTGTTCACACTGCTATTCTCAGCACCTGTCCCCTGTGTGGCAAACAAAAGCTCAAAAAGATGACTTTCCTCTCTGGCAAATGCAATATAAGCCATACCCAGATTCACAAAAGGCACCTTGCTCATGCGGGGATAGAGACTGTAATAGTCCTGAAAAAATCCCGCAGCACGCTCATACACCGCATCCCAAAGCTCCTCCATATTCTTGTAGACTCTGAAAATCGGCTGTGTAGAGCATCCCACCTTCGCTGCAACCTTTCTGGCCGTCACGTTGGCAAAGCCCTCTTCTCTGGTCATCTCAAATGCGGTATCCGAAATCATTTGTATTGTAATAGATTCCTTACGTGCCATAGTATCTCTTCCTGTCCTTCCTACGAGGAATTTTATTATTCTGTAAAAATAAGAACACTTGTTATTTTACAAGGAAGAAATCAACATTGTCAAGTACTACATCTAGTGGTAGGACCACCGGAAACGGATAGAACACGCAACAAAAAAATGCTGAAACCTTCATCCGGTTTAAGCATTTTCAGGGGTTGGGCTATTCAATTGAATAGAGCAGCTCGTAGGGGAATCGAACCCCTGTTTCCGCCGTGAGAGGGCGGCGTCTTAACCGCTTGACCAACGAGCCATTTTATTGCGCTTGCGCGTCATGTATGAAGTACTGCTCTTCCATTAAGCAGAGCAGCTCGTAGGGGAATCGAACCCCTGTTTCCGCCGTGAGAGGGCGGCGTCTTAACCGCTTGACCAACGAGCCATTTTGTATTCCGCATGCGCGGCACTTGTCCAATATACACCATCTCCAAACAAAATGCAAGTACTTTTTTTAAATTTTTTCATTTTTTTGAAAACTCCGACTTTTCGGCGTTTATGGACGCACTCCACTGCCTCTCCACACCGTGCAATCCAATTCTAGTTGTGTCTTTGCATAGGGGACGGTGTATGGCGGTATATGTTCTACCAAGGACCCTTGAAAAACGTCGGCACTTAACGAAAAGAGGGGCCTAAGCCCCTCTTTTGAGTTTAGTGTCCGCTACGTTTTTCACGGAGTGAGAACGTGTCCTTGTAGAACATATACCGCCATACACCGTCCCCTATGCAAAGTCAAACAAACTAATCTGGTTGGATTCCGGGATATCTCCCAAAAGTCCAAGGCTTGCCATCAAGTCTGTGATGGTCTTAGACACCTTTGTCCTTTCCCTGAAGTCCTCTCTGGAAAGGAAGGGACCATCCTTGGCAGCTTCCACGATACCGTCTGCCGCCTTCTCTCCCAAACCTTCGATACTACTTAGGGAAGGCATCAGCTTTCCGTCGATAATCTGGAAGTCTCTCGCCTTGGCTCTGAATATATCGATGGGCATGAACTCATAGCCTCGCGCATACATCTCCTGCACAATTCGCATATCTCCCAGCGCATCCTTTTCCTTGTTACTCAAGGTATCCTGACGCCTCTTATAGTCATTCAAAATGTTTTCCAGGTGCTTCTGCCCCTGACACATAATCTCGTAAGAGAATGCTTTCGCTCGAATACTAAAGAATGCCCCATAGTATGCCAAAGGATAATGAATTTTACAGTAGGCGATACGCCATGCCATCATAACATATGCCGCCGCATGAGCCTTGGGGAACATGTACAGAATCTTCTCACAGGATTTTACGTACCACTCCGGCACATCATGATCCAGCATATCCTGGCGCCATTCCGGCCAGTTACCGCATTTGCCCTTAGCTACAACGCCCTTTCGCACCGCCTCCATAATCTTAAAGGACCGCTCGGACTCCACACCCTTACCAATCAGATATGTCATTATATCGTCACGTGTACAGATTGCTGTAGAAATGGTTGCAGTTCCGCTTCGAATCAAATCCTGGGCATTGCCCAGCCATACATCCGTACCATGAGCAAGTCCCGCGATTCGTACCAAATCCGAGAAGGAGGTAGGCGCCGCCTCAATTACCATCTGCATCGCAAAGTCCGTACCAAACTCCGGGATGCCCAGAGCACCAAGCTGGGTTCCTCCGATATCATCCGGTGTAATTCCCAGAGCCTCTGTATTCTGGAACAGACTCATAACGTCCTTTCCATCCAGAGGAATGGTTACCGGGTCCACCCCTGTCATATCCTGAAGCATACGAATCATGGAAGGATCATCGTGTCCCAGTATATCCAGTTTTAACAGGTTGTGATCAATAGAGTGATAGTCAAAGTGTGTAGTTATGGTACTGGTGGTCATATCATTGGCCGGATGCTGCACCGGTGTAAAGGAGTTAATACCCTGCCCTAAAGGCAATCCGACTATACCACCGGGATGCTGACCGGTACTACGGCGAACGCCGGTACAACCCACTGTAATTCTGTTAATCTCCGCCGTTCTCTTAGTCTTTCCACGTTCTTCAAAATAATTCTTTACATAGCCAAAAGCTGTTTTATCCGCCAAAGTACCGATGGTACCTGCACGGAAGGTCTGACCTGCGCCAAAGATAACTTCCGTATATTTATGGGCCTTGGACTGATATTCTCCGGAGAAGTTTAAGTCGATATCCGGCTCCTTATCGCCCTTAAAGCCCAGGAAGGTTTCAAAAGGAATATCAAAGCCTTCCTTACACAAAAGCTTGCCGCAAACCGGGCAATTCATATCCGGCATATCGATTCCTGCCGCACCCATATCTGCGTATTTCTTTACATGTTCACTATCAAAATCCACATAATGGCAATCCGTACAGTAATAATGTGGCGCCAGGGGATTTACTTCTGTAATTCCGGACATGGTAGCCACGAAGGAACTTCCAACGGAACCTCTGGAACCAACCAGATAACCGTCTTCTACGGATTTCCACACCAGCTTCTGCGCGATAATATACATAACCGCAAAACCATTACTGATAATGGAATTCAACTCTCTCTGTAATCTGGCTTCTACGATTTCCGGCAGATTTGGTCCGTAAATCTCATGGGCCTTATTATAACAAATCTCTGTCAAAGTCTTATCACTATCTTCGATAACCGGCGCACACTTATCCGGTCTTACAGGTGCAATGGTTTCACACATATCTGCAATCATGTTGGTATTGGTGATAACCACTTCCCTTGCTTTATCAGAGCCTAAATAAGCAAACTCCTCCAGCATCTCTTCTGTAGTATGTAAATACAAAGGAGCCTGATCATCCGCATCAGCAAAGCCTTTTCCGGCCATAATGATACGGCGGTAGATTTCATCCTCAGGGTCTAAGAAATGTACGTCGCAGGTTGCCACAACCGGCTTTTCATACTGTTCCCCAAGCTTCACAATGTATTTATTAATGTTTTGAATATCCTCAATAGAGTTTACATTAGCCACCTTTTCAGACTCAATCATAAACTTATTATTGCCGGTGGGCTGGATTTCCAGATAATCATAAAAATCCACGATTCGCGCGATTTCCGTATCACTCTTCTCATCCAGAATAGCACGATATAATTCTCCCGCTTCACAGGCGCTTCCCAATATCAGACCTTCACGGTACTTCATGATGAGACTCTTAGGCACTCTGGGACGTCCTTTAAAGTAAGTCAGATGGGATGCGGATACCAAACGGTATAAATTGATACGCCCCAAATCATTCTTTGCCAATATAATAGCATGATAAGTAGGAAGCTTCATGACCAGTTCTGCGCTGGAGGCTCCCATTTCATTTAACTTTGTTAAATCTTCAACCTTCATCTCCCTCAGCATAGGAAGCATTTTTACAAATATTTTTGCAGTTGCCTCTGCATCATCTACGGCACGATGATGATTTTCCAAGGATACTCCTAACCCTTTAGCAACCGCATCCAAAGTATGCTTCGCCTGATTGGGCAGTAAAATCCTTGCAATGGGTACCGTATCCACGTAGGTATATTCGGTACCATATCCCAGACGGGCAGCATTTTCCACGATAAAGCTCATGTCAAAATTCGCATTATGAGCTACCAAAACGCAACCTGCACAAAACTCCAGAAACTGTGGCAGAACCACATCAATCTGCTCCGCATCCATCACCATGTTATCATTGATACCGGTCAGCTTTTCGATTTCAAAGGGAATAGGTATCAGCGGATTTACAAACGCGGAAAAACGCTCTGTAATTTCTCCCTTTTCCACCTTTACGGCACCAATTTCTATGATACGGTTCTTTATGGGAGAAAAGCCTGTGGTTTCTATATCAAATACCACAAAATCATCCTCGAAGCTCTGACCCTGATTGTTGGTGACAATCTGCTTTAAATCATCCACCAGATAGGCTTCCACACCATAAATCACCTTAAAGAAATCCTGCTTGTCAGGATTCTCATCCCCGGCTTCTTTTCTTTTATTCTTTTCCTCTTTCCACAAATCATCCCATACATGATTTGCATCCGTAAAGCCCTGCACCGCTCCGTGATCGGTAATAGCAATAGCCTTATGGCCCCACTTATAAGCACGCTTAACAATATCCTTGGCTTCCGATACACCATCCATATCGCTCATCTTGGTATGACAGTGCAGCTCCACTCTTTTTCTGGCAGCAGTATCCACTCTGGAGGTGGTAAAATCAGGAATCTTTTTAATCCCGGAAATGGACTGAATACTCAGTTCATGGTCAAATTTATCCACAATGGTGATACCCTTAATCTTAACAAAGGCACCGGGCTTCACCCCTTTGGTAATCTCATCCACCTGATCGTTACGGGCAAACATTTTTACGGTAATGGTATCCGTAAAGTCGGTTACATTGAACATCAGGATGCTTTTTTCATTCTTAATTTCTTTTCTTTCAAAATCAAGAATTTTTCCTCGTATCACCACTTCACCGATTTCACCAACAAGCTCTTCAATCTTGGTAATCACATCATCTTCAATATTGCGTCCGTACAATACATCCGGATCATCGGAACGGATGGCACTTTTTCCGTAGTCGCCACCACGCTTAAATTCACCCTTTTTGAACTCGCCCTTCTTGAATTCATATTTTCCGCTCTTACCCGTATTGGGAGCAGATG
>JAZQFO010000038.1:0-20927 GCA_045539535.1 Acetatifactor sp. | reverse complement strand
GGTCAAAATCATCAGCGTTATGACCAAGGATGGGGTATGTTATGTGAATCTGGACCTGAACTTTATGACTGTGGTCAACAATGTTGCCACAGAGACTTCCATTTATTCTATTGTTAATTCCTTGGTAGAGTTAAGCACGGTAAACAAGGTGCAGATTCTGGTAAACGGTGAGGTGCCGGAGAGCTTCGGCAGTGCTGCGTTTGAAAGAAATCTGGACTGTGTTACGACTTTGGAGAGTGAAGCTAAGAAAAAGGAAGAAGCTGAGGCTTCAAGTGAAGTAATAGAAACAAAAGAGACAGGAGAGTAAGGATGCGAAGACCGCTTTTATTTTGGTCCTTCTGTCTGGTGGCGTTAATAGCAATTGTATATAGCAGGGGACCGGCCCATTTTACGGCCGGCCCGCCTGACGGTACTTGGATTAGAGTGACCGGACAGGTTAAAGATAAGGACGAAACTTCTTTTGAATTACAAATTCACGATTTAAAATATCTTGAAATTCTTAATGGTGCTGCAGCTCTGCAGACAAATATTCCTAGTAGTGAAATGAATCAAACAAATAAATATGACAGATTACTTGTGTCCTATGATGGCGCAACAGAACTGATTCTGGGGTCGGAGGTGACGCTGGAGGGCTCTTTTTATGCTTTTTCCCGGGCCACCAATCCCGGGGAGTTTGACTATGGGGCATATTATCAGTCTATGGGCTTTCTGGGGAGAATCCGGGATGCAGCAATAACAGAGGCTGCAGGAGAGGTGGGATTGGCGGAGCGGCTTTGGCAGCTGCGAAAATTTTGGGAAAAACGCCTTTACCGGGTATTGCCTGACAAGGAAGCTTCCGTGATGGCAGCTATTTTGCTAGGAGAAAAGTCAGACGTGGATGCCAAGGTAAAAGCATTATATACCCGCAACGGTATTGTGCACATTCTCAGTATCTCGGGACTGCATATTACGATTATCGGGGTGGGACTTTATAAGCTTTTAAGAAAGGTGGGCTTACCGGTGTGGGCAGCTGCCTTGTTGGGGGGAACAGTCCTTGTTTTATATGGGATGATGACAGGATTTGGTGTATCGGTATGTCGGGCAATCGGTATGTATCTGCTTCGTATGCTGGCGCTGTTGATAGGCAGGACTTATGACATGCTTACGGCTTTGGGATTTGTGGGAGCAGTTATGGTGGTGATTCATCCTGCTTGGCTGGGACATATGGGATATTTGTTGTCTTTTGGTTCTGTGTTGGGACTGGGACTTTTATTGCCGGCTTTGACCAAAGGCAGTGAGACGGAAGGCCCTTGCAAGCCGCTCGTTTATGTAGAGGGGGTGTGGCGTAGGCGGCTGGTGAAGGTATGGCAGTTTGTCCGTGGAATTCTGCGGGAGGGACTATTGGCCGGCATCTCAATTACATTGACCACATTGCCTATTCAGCTGTGGTTTAGTTATGAAATTTCTATCTATTCGGTATTTTTAAATGCGTTGATTTTGCCATTGATGAGTGCGGTAATGGTGGCCGGGCTTGTGGCAATGATTGTACCGGGGCTTGGACTGGTGGGTACGGTGGATGTAGTGATTCTTACGGGCTATGAGGGATTATGTCATTTGTTTGAGTCCTTGCCGGCTGCCATGTGGAATCCGGGGCGTCCGGCGGTTTGGCAGGTGGTGCTGTATTATCTGCTGTGGGCGGCAGTGGTATGGGTTTTGCCACGGATACGTATGCGTCCGGTGCAGTTTTTTCTTCTTGGAGCTGCAGTGGGAATTTTGGCATTACCGAGATTTCATGGAGACAGGGTAACCTTCTTGGATGTAGGACAGGGGGATTGCATCTGTGTACAACTTTCCACAGGAGAGGTGTATTTGTTTGATTGTGGCAGCAGTAGTCGGTCAGGTGTTGGAGAAGATGTGCTGATTCCCTTTTTGAAGTATTACGGAATCAGTAGAATTGATGCTGTATTTGCCTCTCATGGGGATACGGACCATACCAGTGGTCTGGAAGAACTTCTGCGTCTGGGGAAGGAGAATCATATGGAGGTAGGTCAGCTGGTCTTGCCGGATATAGAAAGAGATATTTTGCGGGAAGAGTTTGAGGGGCTTTTGGAGGCTGCAGGTGTGGCGGATGTACCGGTAAGTGTGATATCGGCAGGGGAGAGTAAGACAAATGGTGAGGATTTGTTTTTATGCCTGCATCCGGAGGGCACAGGTTCCGGGGCTGTGGGGGGCGGAGGTAACGCTGGGTCTGAATGCTTTTATGTGAGGCTTTGTGAGAGGAAGCATCATCTATCGATTCTTTTGACGGGAGATGTGGAAGGCGTGGGTGAGACTGTGCTTAGCAAGCAGCTTGCACAATATGGAATCCAAGCTGTGGATGTACTTAAGGTAGCCCATCATGGTTCTAAGAACTCTACAAAGAATGCTTTCTTGGAGGGTGTGAAACCGATGTTGTCAGTAATATCCTGCGGTAGGAGAAACAGCTACGGTCATCCCCATGAGGAGACGCTGGAGCGGCTTGGGGAAGCAGGGAGTGAAATTGTGACTACGCCGGAGTGCGGAGCAATTACCATTGAGATTGGGAAGGAGATAAGGGTGTATGGGTTTAAGTGATAATGGAAATGATAGTCGTCTGTTTGGCTGTGTAAGGAGGCGGTTAGAGGGGAACGAGTTGCACGAGAAGAGGGTAGAACCCCTCTAATTGGAAGAGCTGACTAGAAAAGAGGGGAAGTAAGCTACATGGGGAGTAGGTAAGTGCCCCTCCAATTGAGTCATAGGAATGGAAAAGGGGGGAGTAAGTTGTGTGAGAGGTAGGAAAGAACCCCTCTTACCCTTAGCACAAGCGTGAAAAGAGGGGGAAATAATGAGAAAAAGACAAGGAGGGTTATGAATGGAGTCAATTTGTACGATATTAATGGAAGAACAGCAGCAATTGGAGAAAATATTAGCAGAAGCCCAAAAACGAAATGAAAATGCTCCTGTGGGGAATCTTTATATCAAGAGAAAACGTGGCAGAACGGAATATTATCATGAGGTGGATGGAAAGAGACACTATATAAAAAATTGTGAGAGTGAAATTGCAGGAAGAATCGCTCAGCGAGATTATGATATGAAGGTGATAAAAAATGCAGAGAGAAGGCTGCGAGGGATCAGAGATTTCTTCAAAGTATACGAAGCAACATGCTTGAAACGGTTGTTTCGGGAAACGAATCCCTATCGGCGTCAACTTATTCATGCGGAAGTTATCTCAGATGAAGAGTATGTGAAACGTTGGTTGGATGTGCAATATGACGGAAAAGAATTTACAGACAGTGAAAATGAGATTGTTACGGAGCGGGGAGAACGCGTTCGATCCAAATCAGAAAAGATAATTGCAGACAAGCTATATTTGATGGGAATACCATATCGCTATGAATATCCGTTGAATCTTAAAGGAAATATCCGAATTTACCCGGATTTTACAATTTTGAAGGTTGATACCAAAGAAGAGGTTTATTTGGAGCATTTTGGATTGATGGATGATGCGGATTATGTTTCTACGGTGTTGTTTAAGATAAACACATATGAAAAAAATCATATTTTTCTCGGGAAAAAATTGTTTATCACGCACGAAACTTCTCAAAATCCGTTGAATACCAGGTTGTTAAATGAATTGTTAAGGGAATTGTTTCTTTGAAATAATAAATCAAAAAGTGCTATAATAAAACAGATATTGTAAGGAGGATTCAATCATGAACGAAGAACGCTATGAAGAATTAACAGAAGAATTATTGAAGACCATTGGGAAGATGCGCAAGGAGTTGATGTGGACCAGAGTATTTAATGGTGTGCTGACAGTGGTGATGCTGGCAATATTAGTGCTGGGTGGTGTTTTTATACATAAGGCGCAGCAGTACGGCGAGCAGGTGGTGGAATATGTAGCCATGATAGATGAGTTTATGGTAGAAGCTGAGCCGATGATGGATGAGCTGGCGAAAGTAGATGCAGAGTCTATCAATGAAGCTATCGAGACCTTGGATGTGGAGGCTATCAATGAGACCTTTACAAGTATTGATACGGAGAGTCTGAACAGTACGCTTACCAGACTGGATGGTATTTTGGATGGACTGGACAGTGCATCAGAAAAGCTTAAGAGTGTGACGGAAGGAATCGGTGGTATTTTTGGCTGGTCGTCATCAGAGGAAGAGAAAGAGGAGTAAAGGGTCTGCTTGCGGGCTCTTGTGAAAAGGAACCGGGCGGCTGCAAGCTGCACGGTTCCTTTTGGGGTTAAAGACTGTGTAGTTTATTTTTGTTCCTTTAAGACGGATAAAATCAATACTTCTACGCTCATCATGTCATTCATTCGTCCGCTTTTAACAGAAGTTTCGGCTTCCACACACTGTTCCACGGCAGCCTTTAGGACGGAGGTCTTGAAACGTCCGGCCTGGGTAATCAGTTTACCTGCTACAAAAGGGGGGACACCCAGCTTGGGGGCGATGGTCTTGCTGTCGTAGCCACGGGAGCGCATTTCCTTTACCTGGAGCAGCTGGTTACATTGCTTGGCAATTAGGAAAAGGATACGCATGGGGGGCTCTTTGAGTGCCAATAGGTCATAATAGAGCTGTAATGCTTCCCTGGTGCGTCCGTCTGCAATGGCATTAATCATGTCAAAAATATGGTTGCTGATGCGGTTGGTACAGATAGCCTCCACATCCTCAGAAGCCACAATTTCTTTGTCCATACAATAGCAGATGAGCTTTTCAAGCTCCATCTGGATATTTTCCATGTCAGTGCCGGTTTTTTGGAGGAAGAGTTGGACGGTGTTCTCTGTAATCTTTTTGCCCTCCTTGGCCAGGTTTCCGGCAATCCAACGCTTTAGGGTCTGTTCGTCCTGCATGGTAAATTCTGCCACATAACCTTTAGCTTGTACGGCTTTATAGAGCTTGCTGCGCTTGTCTACTTCGCTTTCGGTGAAGACGAAGCAGGTGGTTTCCGAAGGTTCCGTCAGATATTCTGCCAACTTTTCCCCGCCGGATTTGAACAGTCCGCTGTCAGAGATAAATATTACACGGCGCTGGGCCAAAAAGGGCATGGTCTCAGCCAAATCAATGATTTCACCCACGGGAGTATCCTTGCCGGAATAAAAGTGGGTGTTCATCTGGTCTCCTTCCGGAGCAAGTGCGCCTCGCAGACGATCCGTGTACTGCTTTTTGAGATACCGCTCTTCTCCGTAGAGAAGGTATACGGGCTGAAAGGTATTCTGTTTGATATCATTTTGAATACGCTGCATGTTTGTCCTCGTTTATTGTGTTGTGTGTAGTAGACCCAGGTAAAGGGATTCTATACTACTCTAGGATAGTATAACATAGAAAGCACATTTGAAAAAGTAAAAAGTGTTGAGATTGTGGGTTTGATATGCTATTATTAAAACAGTGTTAATTCATATGAGGAACGGACTTAATTTACAAAACGGAGGAAGAAATGAATGAGCAAAGGAAACGGTTTTTTGGGTGAATTTAAGAAGTTTATTCTGCGTGGAAATGTGATGGATATGGCTGTTGGTGTTATCGTAGGTGGTGCATTTACTGCTATCGTAAATTCCTTAAACCAGGATATTCTCACACCCCTTTTGGGCTTGATTGGCGGTACGGATTTCAGTGATTTGTATTATGTACTTGGCGAGGGCGAGAATGCGCCTGTGCTGATGTATGGTAATTTTATCACTGCAGTGATTAATTTCCTGATTACGGCGTTTATGATTTTCTGCCTGATTAAGGGAATCAATTCTATTATTGATAAGCTTAGCAAAAAGCCTGAGCCTGCAGCACCTACTACCAAGAAGTGTCCTTTCTGTAAGAGTGATATCGCTCTTGATGCAACCAGATGTCCTCATTGTACATCCATGATTGAGGAGTAATGCAGACTGATTGGTTGATAGCAAAGGATAATAAAGGGTATGCGAAAGAGTAGGAAGTGGATTGTGTTGTTAGGTGGCCTGATGGCGGCAGGGATGCTTTCCGGCTGTAGCAGCGCAGGGGAAAAGACGGACAGTGCCATGGAGCTTTTGGAGCAGCTTAATTATGAGGCAGCTCTGGCGGAATTCGATGTGGCTGAGGAAAATGGCGAGAATGAGCGTCTGATTGCAAGAGGCCGGGGAATTGCATATATGGGCCTGACCAATTATGAGCAGGCAATCAGCTGTTTTGAAGAAGCCTTACAGTCCAGTGATGGCTTTGTCCAGGATGTGGATTTTGATGTAAACTATTATCTGGCAGCAGCATATTTGAAAGATGGGCAGCTTTTGGAGGCGGAAAACGCATATAATGCGATATTGGACCTGCGCCCTGATGAACAGGATGCCTATTTTCTGCGGGGAAATGTACGTCTGCAGCGTGGGCAATATGTGCCGGCCAAGGAGGATTTTGACAAGGTTATCTCTATGGACCCCAACAATTACGATAGATTGATTGAGATTTATCAGGCGTTGGAGCATTACGGTTACAAGGAAGTGGGGCAGGATTATCTGCGAAGCGCCATGGAGAAGGCTGGTGAAAAGATGGACAGCTATGACAGCGGCCGCATGTATTATTATCTGGAGGAGTACCAGAAGGCGTGTGTGGCACTGGAGAAGGCACGTTCCAAGGGAGACGCCGAGAGTTATCTGTATCTTGGCAAGGCCTATGAAGCCACCGGGGACTACAATTATGCAGCCAGTGTTTACAATTCCTGGTTGACCAAGGATACCAAGAGCGCTGAGATTTACAACCAGCTGGGACTGTGTGAGATGTCCATGGGAAGCTATAAGCGTGCGTTGGACGCATTCCAGGCAGGAAAGCAGGTGGAAGGAAACACCTTGATGCAGACCCTGGCCTTTAATGAAATTGTGGCTTATGAATATCTGGGTGAGTATAAGCAGGCAACAGTACTTTTGGAGAATTATCTGAAGAATTATCCGGATGATGAAGCAGCTAAGAGAGAGTATGTGTTCTTGTCCACAAGATAAGTAAAAAAGGGATACGATAAATTAAAGCTGAATAGTGTAGCGTTGAAATCTCCCATGCATCGCAAGGGAGATTTTTTTTTGTTGACAGAATTAAAAAAATGCAATAGAATATGACAAGACGAGCATGCAAACAATACCAAGACATTACGTATTGATTGAAAGGAGATTGAAAAAATGCAAGAAGTACAAAATGAAATTAATATTTCAATGAGGCCAACGGAGCGGTTATTGACACCATTTCTTTGGATAGCACAATTGGAAGGAGAGCCCAAAATGGATCGCAAGGCAATGTCGCACCGTTTTTTTTCATATGTCGATAGTCTTGCAGAGGAGCAGGATGAAGGTGGAGAATCTGAACTCGCAAGAGTTCTTAAGTTAGCTGCAATCACTAAAATCCCAGAGGATGTCGTAGTTAATACGTTGCCCGCTTCAATGAATATCAAAGTAAATACTACTCTATTAAACAATGTTGCGGAAAAATTTAGAAAGGTATTTGGGATAACTGTTTTGCAGAGACCATATTTGTTCAGAGTAAGTGCCATAGCATATGCAAATTATCTGCAACATAAGAATCAAGAATTACTAGCGTCAACAGAACAAGTGACATATGAGAATGGTGAAGAGGGATTAGCTAATTTAATGCGTTTTAAACTTTCGGTTGAGATTTCAGACCTATTGCTTCACAATCATCCGGAAGATCAGGTAATAATTGAAAGACTGTTCGAGATTATGAAAGGAAAGAGAGGAAGATGATATGTTGGCGTGGTCTAAGAGAGAGTCTATCAGACAGTGTGTAGATTATTTTAAATCAAAAGGTATTATCCATCACCGTTTGGTGGAAGGACAGGGTCCCGTTTCTTATGAAAGCATCGACTGTATTGCTTTTGTGTATCCTGCAGAGCAAGTGATTGGCAAAGAGATCCAGATTACTTTGAGATTTCGTGAAAACTGCGTGTATTTACTTAGCTTTCCGCAGCCGCTTTCATTACAACAAGAGCAAAAGGGGCACCTTTTAGAAATAATTAACTACATCAATTGGAAAGTGGAGTATACCTATATGCCTGCGTTTGATCATAAGCTGGTATACGAGGAGGAAACAAAGGAGGTAATTAACGCTGTGCGTATTGACTATGCACAGCTTGCGCAGAACTTCGCTTCCAGCATGAATTTTATTACTGAGTGTCAAGTGAAATTTTGGAGTGATATTTGCTATCCACTTGTTTTAGCAATAACTGGCGATACTGTGGATGATGCAAAACACTACATTGATGTAAACATAATGGGAGAATAGGCTAGGGGAGGATTTAAATATGAGAGAAAGTAATGAAATAATTGAAAATATTGCGATGAATGAACAAGTTCTTGGTGACTTTTTTAGGGTTGTAGAAGGGGCTTTCAAGCATGCTGCGACAATTAATCCGACAAGGAAATGTGGAAATTTTACGTACTTTTATCCGAGTGATATCCCTTTTTCGTACGGAACACAAGAATTTATAAGAAGAAATTGTAATGAAGCCGAAATAGATGCTATTTACGCGGTTGTTGTTCTGGGGAAAGAATTTTCTCAAGGAGCGAATGAAAGTGTGGAAAGTGTATTAAGAAAATACTGGCATATGCACGATGCATATGCCAGTCTGTCGTTTCTTCGCGATGAAATTGGTGATAGGGCTATGTTAGACTATCTGAAAGAGGGAAAAGCGCAGCTTGCTCAAATAGGCATAGACATATAGAGTTTACAGACGAAGCACTGGGCACTAACTGGTATTGTTATACCGTTGGTGCTTAGTTTTTAATTTTGAACCCTTTATTATTTAAGGAAATACAGTTCATAGTGCTAAATTAACTGACTGAGTCGGTCAAAAACATCCCACAAGATATGACAAAAGTGTCGCAGGAAAAACACCATATATTGTGTTTATTGGGCTTTCTTTCATTGACTTTGGTGTCGGAAAATGCTATCATTTAGACAAATGCTGATTTAACAGCAGGTACGGACGAAAAGTAATGAGAAATACAGGTGGGAGGGTTAAAAATGTTTCAAGTAATTAAGAGAGATGGCACTACAACGGACTTTACATTGACGAAGATCAATGATGCCATCATGAAAGCTTTCGTTGCAACTGAGCGAAGCTACAACAATGATATCGTGGATTTGCTGGCGCTGAGAGTGACGGCAGATTTTCAGGATAAGATTAAGGATGACGGTATCGCGGTAGAGGACATTCAGGATAGTGTTGAGCGCGTGCTTGGTCAGGCGGGTTATGAGGATGTGGCAAAGGCATACATTCTGTATCGTAAGCAACGTGAGAAGATGCGTACCATGAAGTCCACTATCCTTGATTATAAAGATGTGGTAAACAGCTATGTAAAGGTAGAGGACTGGCGTGTGAAGGAGAACTCTACTGTTACCTATTCTGTAGGTGGTCTGATTCTGTCCAACTCCGGTGCAGTTACTGCCAATTACTGGCTCTCTGAGATTTACGATGAGGAGATTGGTGAGGCACACCGCAATGCAGACATTCATATTCACGATTTGTCCATGCTTACCGGCTATTGTGCAGGCTGGTCTTTGAAGCAGCTGATTAAGGAAGGTTTAGGCGGTATTACCGGCAAGATCACTTCTGCTCCGGCAAGACATTTGTCTGTGCTTTGTAATCAGATGGTAAATTTCCTGGGTATTATGCAGAATGAGTGGGCAGGTGCACAGGCATTTTCTTCCTTCGATACTTATCTGGCTCCTTTTGTTAAGGTAGACAATTTGAGCTATGCTGAGGTAAAGAAATGTATCGAAGCATTTATTTACGGCGTAAACACTCCCAGTCGTTGGGGTACTCAGGCGCCCTTCTCCAATATTACGTTGGACTGGACTGTGCCTGATGATCTGGCGGAGCTTCCTGCTATCGTAGGCGGCAAGGAGATGGATTTTAAATATAAGGATTGTAAGAAAGAGATGGATATGGTCAACAAGGCCTTCATTGAGACCATGATTGAGGGTGACTCCAATGGCCGCGGCTTCCAGTATCCTATTCCTACCTACTCCATCACCAGAGATTTTGACTGGTCTGATACCGAGAATAACAGACTTTTATTTGAGATGACAGCCAAGTACGGCACGCCTTATTTCTCCAACTACATCAACTCCGACATGGAGCCCTCTGATGTGAGAAGTATGTGCTGCAGACTGCGTCTGGACCTTAGAGAACTTCGCAAGAAAACCGGTGGTTTCTTTGGTTCAGGTGAGAGTACCGGAAGCGTGGGCGTTGTTACCATCAACATGCCTCGTATTGCATACTTGTCTGCCAATAAGAGTGAGTTTTACACCAGACTGGACCGCATGATGGATATTGCAGCGCGCAGTCTTAAGATTAAACGTGGTGTTATTACCAAGCTTCTGGATGAGGGGCTGTATCCTTACACCAAGAGATATCTTGGTACCTTTGACAATCATTTCTCTACTATCGGTCTGATTGGTATGAATGAAGTTGGTCTCAATGCCAACTGGCTGCGAGCAGACATGACTGATGTAAGAACCCAGGAGTTTACCAAGGAAGTATTAAATCACATGAGAGAGCGTCTTTCTGATTATCAGGAGCAGTACGGTGATTTGTACAATCTGGAGGCAACTCCCGCAGAGAGTACCACCTATCGTCTGGCAAAGCATGACAGAAAGCGTTGGCCGGCTATCAAGACTGCAGGTAATGCAGGTGATGTGCCTTATTACACCAACTCTTCCCATCTTCCGGTGGATTATACTGCGGATATCTTTGATGCGCTGGATGTACAGGATGAGCTGCAGACACTTTATACTTCAGGAACCGTGTTCCATGCATTCCTGGGCGAGAAGCTTCCTGATTGGAAGGCTGCAGCAGACTTGGTAAGAAAGATTGCTACCAATTACAAGCTGCCTTACTATACTATGTCACCCACCTATTCCATTTGTAAGGAACATGGATATTTGTCCGGCGAGGTAAAAACATGTCCTCACTGCGGTGCCAAGACGGAGGTTTACAGTCGTATTACCGGGTATTACAGACCGGTACAGAACTGGAATGACGGTAAGCTTCAGGAGTACAAGAACCGTACGGAGTATGATATAGAGAATTCGGTTTTGAAGCGTCCCACCAGAAGTGTTGTGACTTTGTCCAACTTTGCAGAGGATGTTCAGGTAAGCGTGGAGGAGCCTCGTGATGTGAAGTATCTTTTCACCACCAAGACTTGTCCTAACTGCAGATTGGCCAAGGAGTATCTGGAAGATGTGAATTACGTGGTGATTGATGCAGAGGAAAATATGGAACTTGCCAGCCACTATGGTGTAATGCAGGCACCTACTTTGGTGGTTGTAAATGGTGACAGCCATAAGAAGTATGTAAATGCATCAAATATTAAGAAGTACGTTGACCAAATGGCAGAAGTCTTGGTATAATAGGATAAATGAAAAGGCGTTGTTACAGACTAACAACGCCTTTCTTTCGAGACAAAGCAAGCGGTATTCGGACCGCAAACAGAATTTGCAAAAAAAGACGAAGGAGAACGACAATGATTAATAAGTTGATTACCAAAATTCAGCAGACCAATGCACCTATTGTAGTTGGTTTGGACCCTATGATGAAATTCGTACCAGAGCATATTCAGAAGGCAGCTTTTGCAGAGTACGGTGAGACCTTGGAAGGAGCTGCAGAGGCTATCTGGCAGTACAATAAGGGTATTGTAGATGCGGTTTATGATTTGATTCCTGCCGTAAAGCCTCAGATTGCAATGTATGAGCAGTTTGGTATTCCCGGTCTGGTGGCATTTAAGAAGACTGTAGATTACTGTAAGGAGAAAGGTCTGGTGGTAATCGGCGATATCAAACGTGGCGATATCGGTTCTACTTCCGAGGCTTATGCAGTAGGTCATCTTGGCAAGGTAACCGTGGGCAGTAAGAGCTACTATGGTTTTGATGAGGATTTTGTAACTGTTAATCCTTATCTTGGATCTGACGGTATTAATCCTTTTATCAAGGTTTGTAAGGAAGAGGGCAAGGGTATTATCGTTTTGGTAAAGACCTCTAATCCTTCCAGCGGAGAGTTTCAGGATCGTCTCATTGATGGCAGACCTCTCTATGAGTGGATGGGTGAGCGCGTGGCTCAGTGGGGTGCTGATTGCATGCCCGAGACCGGCAAGTACAGCAATGTAGGTGCAGTTGTAGGTGCAACCTATCCTGAGCAGGGCAAGATTTTAAGAAAGCTGATGCCTAACACCTTTATCCTTGTGCCCGGCTATGGTGCACAGGGCGGTAAGGGCGCAGATTTGGTACACTTCTTCAATGAAGATGGTCTGGGTGCTATCATTAACTCCTCCAGAGGTATCATTGCAGCTTATCAGCAGGAGAAATATGCGCAGTTTGGCGCAGAGGGCTATGCAGATGCATCCCGTGCGGCTGTGGAGGATATGATTCAGGATATTGCCCAGGCTTTGGAAAACAGATAATCGTTGCGATTTAGCAACCGGGAGATGGACGAATGAAAAGGATGAAGTCTCTATACAGAAAAATATGCATATTTTGTGTATTGATGATTGGCCTGTTATGTTTTAATGAAGAGCGGACGGTACATGCACAGGAGGGTGAAAAAGGCAGAATTCTCTTTATCAGCTCGTACTCCTATGGCTGGGATACTGTTCAGATTCAGATTGAAGGCATCAAAGCCGGTGTGGATGGAAAGGCTGTAATCGATTATGAGTTTATGGATACGAAACGTGTCAATGACGAAACGTCCAATGCGCAGTTTTATGAGGGATTGAAGTACAGACTTTCGGTGGTGCAGCCTTAAGATGTTGTGATTCTTGGAGATGACGCGGCGCTTTTGTTTGCACTGGAGTATCAGGATGAGCTCTTTAAGAATGTACCTTTGGTATTTGAGGGTGTCAATGATATTGAGCTGGCGTTGGAAGTGTCGGAAGATCCCATGATTACCGGTGTGGTAGAGAAGCTGTCCTTGGAGAAAAATATTGAGTTTGGAAGAACCCTGTATCCGGATGCCAAGAGAGTGGTGGCAATTTTGGATGACAGTATCACAGGACAGGCAGAGCGTAAATCTTTTTACAGCCATGCGGAAAAGTATCCGGACCTTACCTTTGACGAGATTGATACTTCTTCCCTGACCACAGAAGAATTAAAGAAAGCCATCAGTCAGGTGAGGGACGATTCTATTTTGATTTATATTGTAATGACTGAGGATGCCAGCGGCAAACAGTACACCAATGAGGAGTCGGTTAAGCTGATTGCTGAGTATGCCAATGTACCGGCTTTGCGTATGGTAGAAGGTGGTATTGGCCAGGGCCTTTTGGGTGGTAATGTGGTATCCATGCACCGTTCAGGTGAGATTGCGGCAAGACTTGCCATGGAGATTATTGAAGGCAGACCTGTGGGTAATATTCCGGTAGAGGATGAGAGTCCTAATGTGTATTGTGTGGACGAACAGGTAATGAAAAAGTTTGGCCTGAGCATGAAGCTGATACCGGAAGGTGCGGACATTGTAAACCATGAAGAGGGATTCTGGGAGCACAACAAAGAAGTACTTACCCCCGTCATTATTCTGGTGAGTGTTTTATTGTTGGTTGGTGGCTGGATAGTGTTTGATAATATTCGCAGAAGAAGACTGGTGTCT
Source organism: Acetatifactor sp. (assembly GCA_045539535.1). Classification (GTDB taxonomy): domain Bacteria; phylum Bacillota; class Clostridia; order Lachnospirales; family Lachnospiraceae; genus Acetatifactor. The sequence continues at coordinate 7,319 of JAZQFO010000038.1, read as the reverse complement.
GAACTGGAGGAAGCCCATTCGATTATGAAGGATGCATCTCAGCATGATTTCCTGACAGGTATACCCAACAGAAGTAAGTTCATGGCAGATTTGAATGCAATGATTGAGAGCCAGACTCCCTGTACTTTGATGATGATGGATATCGATGGTTTCAAGCAGATTAATGATACCTTTGGTCATTCGGCAGGTGATGAAGCGCTGCAGCAGCTTGCGGACAGGCTGAAAACCATGCAGACAGAGATTCTTACACCCTATCGTTATGCGGGAGATGAATTTATTGTTTTGATTAGAAGTACACAGGATCGTATCGTGGAGCGTTCTGCCCATGAATGTCACAGATTGTTCCAGAAGCCGTTTACCTTGGCGGGAGAAAAGCGACAGGTGGGCGGAAGTATCGGTCTTGCAAGCTACCCTGATGACGCGACAGATGCAGAGAAGCTGATTGCCTGTGCAGATGAAGCTATGTATCAGGTGAAGAAGAGTGGCAAGAACAATTTTGCATTTTATGCAGATTTTAAGCATGAGTGGGAATAAGGTCGAACGAGAGCAAATATACGAAGAGTCCCGGCAGTGGTCTGCCGGGACTCTTTTTGAAATGCGGAAATAATCTATAGACAAATGCATAGATATTTGATAGAATGACCGTAAGACTAGGAAAGGAGACTGTTTATAACAAATGGATGACGGGGACGGGAATTATACAAATGATTCTCTGAAATATAACTTATTGGAATGATAGGGCATAGTCTGTACTTGGATAAGTATGAGTAGGCCTTGTTTTTTTGCGTTTTTTTTGTGTTGTATTCAGGAGGAAGAAAATTGGATAATTCTATTATATTTATGATTTTATTACAAGTAGTTTTGATCATGTTAAATGCAGTGTTCGCATGTGCGGAGATTGCTGTTATTTCGATGAATGATAATAAATTGGCCAAGATGGCATCTGAGGGAGATAAGAGAGCTATACGACTTGAAAAGCTTACCAACCAGCCTGCAAGATTCTTGGCGACCATTCAGGTGGCAATTACTTTGTCAGGATTTTTGGGAAGTGCGTTTGCTGCAGAAAACTTTTCCGGTGTTTTGGTTGACTGGCTTGTAGGACTTGGGGTAACCATTCCTGTAAGTGTGCTGGATTCTGTAGCGGTTGTGCTGATTACCATTGTGTTATCATATTTTACTTTGGTTTTTGGCGAGCTTTTGCCCAAGCAGATTGCCATGCGTAAGGCTGAGCCTTTGGCCTTGGGGTTAAGTGCATTGATAAGTACCATAGCCACAGTGTTTGCGCCCCTGGTGGGGCTGCTTACCATTTCTACCAACGGACTTTTGCGTATGTTCGGCATTGACCCGGATACCCAGGAAGAGAGCGTAAGCGAAGAAGAGATTCGTATGATGGTAGATGTGGGCAGTGAAAAGGGCGCCATCGACCATACGGAAAAAGAATTTATACAGAATGTATTTGAATTTAATGATCTTTCTGCAGGAGAGATTATCACCCATAGAACAGAAGTGGTTATCTTAGATATCAATGATTCCATGGATCAGTGGAAGGAGATTATTTTCAACAGCAGACATACCAGATATCCTATTTGTGACGGATCTGCAGATAAGGTAATCGGTATTTTGAATGCTAAGGAATATTTCCGCATGGAGAAAAAGGACAGAGAATCCGTGATGGAAAATGCGGTGCGGGCGCCTTATTTTGTACCGGAGATGGTAAAGGCGGATGTGTTGTTTAAAAATATGCGAAAAGGTCACCATCCCATGGCAGTGGTGCTGGATGAGTACGGCGGAATGAGCGGAATTGTCACTCTCAACGATTTGGTGGAGCTTCTGGTAGGAGACTTAAATGATGAGGTTTCGGCAGAAGAGGAATTGATTCAGAAGTTGGATGAGGATGCTTGGGTAATATGCGGAAGTGCAGAGCTGGAGGATGTTTCCGAGGCTTTGGGCGTAGAACTGGAAGATGAAGGTTTTGAGACTTTCAACGGATTGGTGTTGAATGAGTTAGGAACCATTCCGGATGACGGAGAAGTGGCGGATATCAAGGTTGGCGCTTTGCATATTAAGGTTGCAAATATCATAGACCATCAGGTAGAGAAGGCGCATGTGTGTGTACAGACCGTTGCAGAAGCCTAAAAAAGCATGAAATTGATTGAAAAATAAGTATGCATATGCTACAATAAAGTTTAATGAAAACATAGGAGGTCAGAGCGGTATGGAACAGTACAAACAGGAATTTATTGAATTTATGGTAGATTGCCAGGTGCTTAAATTTGGTGAGTTTACATTGAAGAGTGGCAGAAAGTCCCCTTTCTTTATGAATGCAGGTGCATATGTGACAGGCAGTCAGCTGATGGGCTTGGGTGAATATTATGCTAAGGCCATTCATAATACTTATGGAGATGATTTTGATGTATTGTTCGGACCTGCTTACAAGGGTATTCCTATTAGCGTGGTAACGGCTATTGCATATAGCAAGCTTTACGGCAAAGAGGTTCGTTATTGCTCCGACCGTAAGGAAGAAAAGGATCACGGTGCAGACAAGGGAAGCTTCCTTGGAAGTACCTTGAAGGATGGCGACAGAGTTATCATGATTGAGGATGTTACCACTTCCGGCAAATCCATGGAGGAGACCGTACCCAAGGTAAAGGGTGCTGCGAATGTGGAGATTGTGGGCCTTATGGTTTCCTTGAACCGTATGGAAAAGGGTCTGGGCGGCGAAAAGAGCGCACTGGAAGAGATTAAGGAAAAGTATGGTTTTGATGCCAATGCTATCGTAACCATGGGTGATGTGATTGAGCATCTCTACAACAAGCCTTACAAGGGACAGGTTTATATTGATGATACCTTGAAAGCAGCCATTGATCAGTACTACGAGACCTACGGTGCATAAGATAAGAAATCTATACGCAGACAAATCGGAGGATAGGGTATGGCAGAGAAAGTTTATAAGACCATGAGAGGTGCCGGCGCCTGGAATATTGTCATTGGTGTGATTGTGATGGTAATAGGTGTTGCAGCCGGTGTCATGTTGATTGTGAGTGGTTCCAAGCTCTTGGCTGACAAGAGCAAGGTTTTGTTCTAAATCTGAGGTTGCAGGGGCATTCCGCGGCTATATGCCGGGAGTGCCCTTTTTGTGGATGATAGGCAAGAAAATACTTGTCGTCGGAAGAGAGTAGTAAAGTATGAAACGTAAAAATTATAAATTTACCAATAGAAAACATTCCGAGCGGGCGATTATGTCTACCATTCTCGGAATTATCAGCACAGGTTCCCTTGCCATTGTAATCTATCTGTCATACTTAAAAGCCGGTGCAGCTCCCATAAGCTACGGATTAACCGGCCTTTTGGCAGCAATCTTTTCGATTGTAGGACTGATTCTTGGCCTGCTTACTGTCCAGGAAAGAGAGCGGTTTCTGCTCTTTCCCATACTGGGAATCGTATTAAATCTGGCGGCGTTGGGTATCTTAGTATTCCTGGTACAACTGGGATTTTAATAGCATCCGCTGCGCTTTTTCACGGAGCGAAAGCGTTCCGCGGGAGGATATAATGTGCCATAAGCAACGTCATGCAATATACCGAAAAGCACAAATTTCGGAACCGGAGCAAGAAAATATAGAGGAAGTGAAATATGGATAATCAAGAGGTTTTGATGGAGCGCTATGCGCTTGTAATGGAACGTATATATGAGATCCCCAAGGAGCAGGGTTTGGAGCCGGCTTACAGAGCGTATTTTACCAAGGTGGCGGATTTTGTAATCCTTTTGGAGGATACAGGTAGCTTTCTTTCTGCAGGAGGTGTGCAAACTGCTTCTGTGGAGGAGCTGGCGGCTCGTAATAAAGCTTTGTATGAGGATATTTTGCCGGAAAATTATGCTACAAGCTATGCCAATCCTGCCTATGCAGTGGAGAAGCTGGGCGAGCAGTTCGGCCGGATGTTAAGCTTTCTGTACTGTGAGGTGCGCAGTCTGATTCCTTTTGTGTATGAGGAGCGCATGGAGGAGATTGTAATTCGTTTGGAGCTTCTGGCAGAGATTTATGCGGCTTTTGTCTATACTTGGCAGGAAGCACAGGAGTATGCCGCAAAGGGTGTAGAGCTTAAGCAGTTGCCCAAGGAAGAGGATATTCGCCAGATTCTGTATTGGTTTGTCAGTGATTATACCGAAATTGCAGTGGAGGAGCATCTTAGAGAAATGTTGGTGCCGGAGGGCAATTTTGCGGTGAATTTGATTCAGACGGCGGATTTGTCCGATGAGAAGTATTTGTATGCTTACGGCGAATATATCAGTGAAAATGAGCTGGAGACCGCCCGTTTCCTGGCCAGCCTGCCGGAGGAGACCATCCGTACCATGGCTGATACCTACACGGAAGGGTATCGCATCGGTTTTGAGGTGGCGGGCAAGGATCTTTCCAAGAAGAAAACAGTGGAAATCCGCTATCGTTTGGGCTTTGAACGCATGATGCGCTATGCGGTTGAAAATTTTGAGAAAATGGGACTTGAGGCGGTTTGTTATCGTGCTGCGTCCAGTATTCTGTACAATCCTTCCATTTACAAAATCGGATACAGCGGCGGAGATGTGAACCGCCAGTTTGACTTTGACCACAAGGACGACAAGGCACTTTTTTGGGATAAGATTTATATGAATCACAAGCTGGAGGTAACACGCACTGCCTTTGAAAAGTACAAGGCAGAGGCGGCTGTTTATGCGGGACCTGCAGTGGTGGAAACCTTCGGTGAGAAGGATTTTGCGCCGGAGAATAAAGCAGCAAGCTATCGCATGAGTGATGAGCAGAATAAGCTTTTGGTGGAGTATCGTTCCCAGGCGGGAGAACTGCAGAGACAGTATATTTTGGAGGAGGGGCGCAGCTTTACCATCATTGCGTTTCCTGTGCCGGAGATTCAGGAGGCCTTTGATCAGGAGCTTCTTAACAAGCTGGGTATGAAGGATGCTAAGGAATGTTTCCATGCATTTTTTAGTGAGGTAATCCGTATTAATACGCTGGATTATACGTTGTATCGAGATATCCAGCAGTGTCTGATTGATGTGCTGGATACGGCAGATTATTGTGAAATCAAGGGCATGAACGGCAATCGCACGGATTTGAAAGTAAATCTGTGGAAGCTTTCCGACCCTGCCAGGGAGACTATATTTGAGAACTGCGTGGCGGACGTAAATATCCCTGTGGGTGAGGTGTTTACCTCTCCTGTGTTAAAGGGTACGGAGGGTACGCTGCATGTAAGCCGGGTATACCTGAATGGCCTGGAGTACAAGAATTTGGAGCTTGGCTTTGAGGATGGCAAGATTGTCCGCTATAATTGTTCCAATTTTGAAGCGGAAGAAGAGAATCTGAAATTTGTGAAGGAGCAGGTGCTGTTTCGACATGAAACCTTGCCCATGGGTGAGTTTGCCATCGGTACCAATACGGTGGCTTATGTGGTGGCCGAAAAATACGGGGTGCACGACAAGTTCCCCATTCTGATTGCAGAAAAGACCGGCCCCCATTTTGCGGTGGGTGATACCTGCTATTCCCATGCGGAGGATGTAAAGGTGTATAACCCGGACGGCAAGGAGATTGTGGCCCGTGACAATGAGATTTCCAAGCTTCGAGATAAGGCGCCCGGCAAGGCGTATTTTAACTGTCATACAGACATAACCATTCCCTATGATGAGTTAGGGGAGCTGGCGGCAGTGAGAAAGGATGGAAGTCGCGTAGTGATTATCCGAGAGGGAAGATTTGTACTGCCCGGAACGGAGAGGTTGAACGAAGCATTTGAGGAATAATTTTCGGAATTTGCAAGAAAGCCTTGCATACAATATTGATTTTTAGTAAACTAGAGGCGGTGGAGAAAGTCCATCAAAAGAAGAGATGATAAGAACATTTACAAGGAGGACATCATGGCAGAAGCAGTAAAACCTATGGTAGGCATTGTGATGGGAAGTGATTCCGACATGCCTGTTATGGCAAAAGCGGCAGATATTTTGGAGGAGCTGGGCATCCCTTATGAGATGACCATTATCAGCGCTCACAGAGAACCGGACGTATTTTTTGAGTATGCGAAGGGTGCGGAGGCTAAAGGCTTCAAGGTAATTATTGCAGGCGCAGGTATGGCAGCACATCTGCCCGGTATGTGTGCGGCAATTTTCCCTATGCCTGTAATCGGTATTCCCATGCACACCACTTCTTTGGGCGGCCGTGATTCCCTTTATTCTATTGTACAGATGCCTTCCGGTATTCCTGTGGCTACCGTGGCTATTAACGGCGGTGCCAATGCAGGTCTTCTGGCAGCAAAGATTCTGGCAACCTCTGATGCAGAGCTTTTGCAGAAGCTTAAAGATTACAGTGCAGGCCTGAAGGACCAGGTTGTGGCTAAGGATGCTAAGCTTCAGGAGATTGGTTACAAGGCATATGTGGAAAGTCAAAAGAAGTAAATAATAAAAAACGAGGAGAAAACAAATGGATTACAAGAAAGCTGGAGTAGATATTGAAGCCGGTTATAAGTCAGTTGAGTTGATGAAGGAGCACGTAAAGGGTACCATGAGACCTGAGGTTTTGGGCGGTCTTGGTGGATTCTCCGGTGCGTTTTCTGCAGCTGCTATCAAGGATATGGAGGAGCCTGTGCTGTTGTCCGGTACTGACGGATGCGGTACCAAGGTAAAGCTTGCTATCATCATGGACAAGCATGACACCATCGGTATCGATGCAGTGGCAATGTGCGTAAATGACGTGGCATGTGCAGGCGGTGAGCTCTTGTTCTTCCTGGATTATATTGCATGCGGCAAGAATGTTCCCGAGAAGATTGCTACCATCGTAAGCGGTGTGGCAGAGGGCTGTAAGCAGTCCGGTTGTGCACTGATCGGCGGTGAGACTGCTGAGCATCCCGGCATGATGCCTGAGGAGGATTACGATCTGGCAGGTTTTGCAGTAGGCGTTATCGACAAGAAGGATATTATTACCGGAGCTGAGATTAAGGCCGGCGATACTTTGATTGGTATTGCTTCCTCCGGTGTACATAGTAACGGTTTCTCTCTGGTGAGAAAGGTATTTGAGAAGGAGCTGACCAAGGAAGGCTTAAGTACCTATTATGATGAGCTGGGCACCACTTTAGGTGAGGCACTGCTTGCTCCCACCAGAATTTATGTAAAGGCGCTTAAGTCTGTTAAGGATGCAGGTGTTAGAATCCACGGCTGCAGCCATATTACCGGCGGCGGTTTCCAGGAGAATATTCCCAGAATGCTTCCCGATACCATCAATGCAGTAGTGAAGAAGGACAGCTATGAGGTTCCTGCAATCTTTAAGCTTCTTCAGAAGAAGGGTGAT
>JAZQFO010000037.1:0-28402 GCA_045539535.1 Acetatifactor sp. | reverse complement strand
GGAATATTCCTGCTTATGGGAATTCCCTGTGTAGGCTTGGTGTTAATGATTATTTGGGCATTTGGCGGCTGTAGGAAGATAAATAAGAGAAACCTTTCCAGAGCAGCATTAATCGTAATGCTGGTCAGTGTAATATTCAGTCTGATTACCGGATTTGTGATTAAGAAGACCGTGACGAATGCCATAGAGTCCAGCCCTGTGGCCAACTTCTTTACAGAGCCTGAAAAGGAAGAAGAGAAGAATGAGACGGATGCCCTGACCTCCCTGCTGACCGGTTTAATTGCCCAGGAAAGCAGTGGTGCAACAGAAGAGAGCACCCAGTCTGCGTTAGGTGATCTGGAGGGCCTGGATGATATTTTTGGTGACAGTGATATGTCTGGTTTGGACGGAGCATTGGGTGCGGAAGATATGGAAGACCTGGCGACGTTGATGACAATGTTAGAAGGCCTGTCCGGCGCAGAAGGTAGCGAGATTGATTGGTCTGAGATTATTGGTTTGCCGGAGGAGGGCGGAGAGAGTGCAGCGTCGTCCACGGAGGGCTGGCCTACAGATTTGCGTATGTACCCCGGTGGGGAAATGCAGGAAATTGCAGATTATCGAACAGCCTTTTTGGGAACCACGCAGGAGGAGATGCTGTCCTATGTGGAGAGCTTAAAAGCAGATGGTTTTATCTACCAAGATTTTTATAATATGGGTATGACAGAAGAGAATATGCTGAGTATGAATGCATGGTGGGGAACAAATGGCCGGCTGTATGTGAGCATGTCCTATGTGGATGGAACGGTGACCATTGACCATACTACAGAGCTCCCTAAAATGAATGGATAAAAGAATGCTTAAGAAGCACATGGATGAGATTCTGTGTGCTTCTTCTCTTTCGGGCTGTTTTGTGTTATAATTACCTGAAATGCAAAATGATATCATAGGAGGCTCTTATGAATATTAATATTGAATTTTTTGTTTTAGACCCCATTGAGAACCTGATTACCTGTCTGAACTTCAAGATGGACAAGGTGATTTACTTCGGACATAGCGATGTGATGACCTCCTATCGCCAGAAGCACACGGAGAAGATTTTGAAGGAAGTCTGCGGCGTTAAGGCGGTGGAATTTCATGTGGTGAGCCAGAGAAATCTGCAGAGCGTGGTAGAGCGCATGACAGAGGTGCTGGAGAGGGAGAAGGACCATAACTGCTACTTTGATCTTACCGGCGGCGAGGAGCTGATTGCAGTGGCTATGGGTATCCTTTCCAGAGATTACAAGACACCTATGCATGTGTATGACGTGGAATCCGGCAGACTTCATATGCTGAACAAGTGGGAAGTGCCCGGTATTGAGGAGAAAGTGGAAAGCAGAAAGATTCAGCTGACCTTGGATGAAATCGTTGGTTTCCGTGGCGGACGTATCAGCTATCGTCATCAGAAGATGTCCAAGAGCAATCTGGATACGGAAGGGTTTGAGACCATTGTACAGAATCTGTGGCAGATTTTAAAGTTGGCGCCGGATAAGTGGAATGCAATTTCCAAGATTTTTCAGGCCTGTATCCACTATGAATATGATAAGGTTAAGGTGTCCCTAAGCCGTAGAAAATTAAATGCACTGATGGATAAGTATGGTCAGCTGGAGGGTGCAGAGGAGTTTATCGATTACCTGCATCGTCTGCAGGAGGCCGGTGCCATAAAGGACGTGCAGATACTGCCGGATAAGGTGAACTACACCTATATCAGCGAGCCTATGAGGGAGTGCCTTTTGGACGCAGGCTGTCTGTTGGAGCTGCGCACCTATTATAACCGCAAAAATACCGGCAAGTACTCCGATTGCAGAGTAGGCGTGCATATTGACTGGGACGGCGTGTTTGAGGGTCACAATCAGGACGTAGAGAATGAAATTGACGTGATGCTTCTGGAAGGCAATACGGCTACCTTTATTTCCTGTAAAAACGGTAAGGTAGACCAGATGGCATTGTATGAGTTGAATACGGTGGCGGACCGTTTTGGCGGAGCATATGTACAAAAGGAGCTGTCAGTAAGTCAGCCTCTGGGTGGTGCGTATCTGCGCAGAGCGGAGGAAATGAAGATTAAAGTGACCAGAGAGGAATAGTGTGTGAAGATTAAAAAGTTATCAGTAGGTATTCTATTGACTTGTTTGTTGATGGCAGGCTGCGGAAAGGCAGGCGAAGAAGGGCAGTTAGCTTCTATGCAGGAGTCCAAGAGTAGTGAAGCTTCCGTGGAGCAAAGTGTTACGACGGAGGAAAATACGGGCACCAGTCAGGAAGCCGGCGATCAAGAAGATGCTAATCAGGAAGCTACCAAGCCCGAGGAAGCGCCCTATGTTTTGACCTTTGAGACCACTACTGTGGACGGCGAGACAGTGACGGATGCCTGTTTTGGAGATTCTAAGTTAACGATGCTGAACATCTGGGGAACCTATTGTAATCCTTGCCTGATGGAGATGCCGGATTTGGGAGAGATTGCGGCTTCTTATGACAAGGCGGATTTCCAGATGATGGGGATTGTCTGTGATGTGCCGGAGGGCTCTGACCAGGCCGATGTAGACAATGCCAAGGCTTTGATAGAGGAGACCGGGGCCCATTACCCCCACCTGCTTTTGAGTGAGTCTCTGTATGCCAATCTGGTAGGAGCCACCGATGCGGTACCTACTACCTTTTTTGTAAACCAAAAGGGTGAGGTGCTGGGATATATTGTGGGCGCCAATACCAAGGAGGCCTGGGTGGAATTGATTGAACAGCTTCTGGCTGAAGCGTAAGAAGCGCCGAAGGAGCGGTATGGAAAATCGTATGGATAATCGTGTGGAAAGCAGTATGAAAAATAGCGATAAAATCTGCATGGATACCGGTGCCCGTATGAGGCGCAAGTTTCCCTTTTGGAGCATTGGTCTGGTTGTGGGCATCCTGCTTTTGGCAGCAGGACTGTGGCAGGACCAGTTTGTGGATATTTACCGCAAGGCAGTGATGATTTGTATGGAATGTATCGGTATCGGTTAAAAGCTAAGTTAAAGAAAGCTAGGTTAAAGAAAGCTAAGTTAAAGAAAGGAATGTGGCATGTCCAAGTGGAGTCCGGCGAGAATCCGGCTGTGGTTTCAAATTTTATATACAGTGGTGACCAATGGCTATGTCTACGGATTTATGCAGGGCAAGATCTATAAGGGCTCTCTTAAATACGCCTGCGTGCCGGGACTGAACTGTTATTCCTGCCCGGGAGCGGTGGCATCCTGTCCTTTGGGGGCGTTGCAGAATGCCTTAAATGCCAGAAATCTGCAGATACCCTTTGCGGTACTTGGTTTTTTCTTTGTATTTGGAAGTCTGTTGGGCCGCTTTGTATGCGGGTGGATGTGTCCTTTTGGGTTGGTGCAGGATTTGCTTCACAAGATTCCTTTGGGGCGGAAGAGAAAGCAACTGCCCGGTCACCGCATTTTAAAATACGGCAAGTATGTGGTGCTGATAGGTCTGGTAGTCATTGGCTCAGCTTTTCTGTTTAGTGGTTTTGTGAAGGTGCCGGCCTTTTGTAAATTCTTATGTCCTTCCGGCACATTGTTTGGCGCCATTCCCTTACTGGGAGCCAATGAGCAGCTGCGCAGTCAAGCCGGCGGATTGTTTTATTGGAAGCTTGGAGTGCTTTTGGTAATCATTGTTTTATCAGTCTTGGTGTACCGGCCTTTTTGTCAGTACCTTTGCCCTTTGGGGGCGATTTACGGCTGGTTTAACCGGTTTAGTCTGGTGCAGATTCAGTGGCAGCAAGAGGGCTGTACCTCTTGTATGGCTTGTCAGAAGGCCTGCCCGGTGAATTTAAAGCCGGAGCAGATTTCGGTGTCAGCAGAGTGTATCCGCTGTGGTAAGTGTGTGGATGCCTGCAAGGCGGGATGTTTGAAGTGGAAGCCCGGTAAGAGATAAATGAAAAGAGATTCAAGATGGGAGAGAATAAATTGGCTAATCAATTAGAATCGATAGAGGTGGCTTTACAGCATAAAAAGCTTTTATTTGACGGTGCCTTCGGTACCTATTACGCCTATTTGTATGACACAAAGGAGTTGCCGGAGCTTGCCAATGTGCAGTATCCGGAGCGCGTGAGCAGTATCCATCAGGCTTATTTGGAGGCAGGGGCAGAGGTAATTCGAACCAATACCTTTGCAAGCAATACCTTTAATCTGGGGCTTGGCCTGGAGCAGGTTTTGGAAAATGTGCGGGCAGGGTATCGCTTGGCGGCCAAGGCAGCATCAGGCAGGGCTTATGTGGCTGCGGATATTGGCCAGATACCCTGTGAGAATCAGGCAGACAAAGCACGAGTGGTGCAGGAATATGTGGCAATCTGTCGTAGCTTTTTAGAGGAAGGCGCAGAGATTTTTGTCTTTGAAACCTTGGCAGATCTGGAGGATATCCGTGAGGCTTTGGAGGTAATCGGTGATAAGGCATTTGTCATCCTGCAGTTTTCGGTCAATCAGTTCGGTTATAGTCATTCCGGGTTAAGCGCCCGCAAGCTGATTACGCAGGCGCAGAGCATTCCCTATGTTAACGCAGTGGGCTTTAACTGCGGAGTAGGCCCCGGACATATGCAGCAGATTATGCGTGGTGTGCCCTTGGATGGCAGCAAATTTGTTACGGCGCTACCCAATGCAGGATATCCTCAGATTGTGCAGAACCGTATGATTTTTGACAACAAGAACATGGATTATTTTGCAGAGAAGGTTTGTGATATTGCCGCAGACGGTGCGGATATTGTGGGCGGTTGTTGCGGAACCACGCCGGAATATATCAGGAAAATTCATGAAAAGCTCAACACGGCACAGGGAACAAAAAGTATACGGATTAAGGCGGCGGCTTCCGTAAAGGAACCCGGACCAAACGGTGCATTCTGGGCCGGTAAAGAGGGTAAGAAGCTGATTGCAGTGGAGCTGGCACCACCCCTTGGCAGTGATGATGAGAAGCTTATGGATGCAGCACATCTGCTTTTAAAAAGCGGTGTGGATGTGCTGACCTTCCCGGATTCTCCTTCCGGAAGAACCAGAGCGGATTCCATTTTGATTGCAGAGAAGGTGGCAAGGGAGACCGGCATGTGCGTCATGCCCCATATCTGCTGTCGTGACAAGAATGCCATTGCCATGCGTTCCCAGCTGTTGGGTGCCCATATCAATCATATCAAGAATTTTCTGGTAATTACAGGAGACCCCATTCCTTCAGTGGTGCGCAACAGCGTAAAGAGCGTGTTTAATTTTGACTCCGTGGGGCTTATGCGTATCATGAATGATATGAATGAGGACCAGTTTGCTGCAGAGCCTATTTGCTATGGCGGCGCCATTAATCAGGGGCGCAGGAACCTGGATGTGGAAATCGGTCGTGTGAAGAAGAAAATGGAGGCAGGAGCCAGCTTTTTCCTGACTCAGCCGGTTTCTACCCGTGAGGGCGTAGAAAGGCTTAGAATGGTCAAGGAGGCAACGGGAGCCCGGATTCTTTGCGGCATTATGCCTTTTGTCAGCCTGAAAAACGCTGTTTTTATGCAAAATGAAATGACAGGTATTGATGTGACGGATGAGGTGCTGGCACGCTATAGAGAGGACATGACCAGAGAAGAGGGTGAGCAGGCGGGAATTGAGCTTGCCAAGGAAATGATGGCTCTGACAGAGGATTTTGTAGATGGGTACTATTTCTCCTTTCCCTTCAACCGTGTAAGCATGTTGGAACGGATTCTGGAGTAAGGATTATAAGGCGTATTTATAAATATTTGACAAAAGGGAGCCCTTTTGTGTATCAAATTGTGTACATAAAAGGGGCTTTTCTTTTGTATATTTTTTTGGTAATATAGTAAATAGGATTTTTTTTCAGGGTAGTTATCCGGTGAGAAAAGCCTATAATACTAGTAACTAAGGTGAAAACAAAAGAAAGGAACAAAAATGGAAAGTGACAGTATTTCGCTGATAATAATTATTGTATGTATCGTAATGTCAGCGTATTTTTCAGCAACGGAGACCGCGTTTTCTTCTCTGAATCGAATCAGAATTAAGAATTTGGCGGAAAAGGGTAACAAGAAGGCAGCATTGGTGATGAGATTGGAGGAGAAGTACGATAGTGTTTTGTCGACCATTCTGATTGGCAATAATATCGTCAATATTCTCAGTGCGTCTTTGGCTACGGTTTTATTTGTAAAGCTTTTGGGTAACGAAGTTGGTCCCAGTGTTTCTACTGCGGTTACAACTGTGGTTGTATTAATTTTTGCGGAGGTTACTCCTAAAAGTATTGCAAAGGAATTTCCTGAAAAGTTTGCAATGTTTTCGGCTCCCTTTTTGAATGGTTTGGTTATTGTGTTGACACCGTTTAATTTCTTGTTTGGCCTCTGGAAAAAGCTGTTGTCCCTAATTATTAAGACTGAGGAAGATGGCGGTATCACTGAAGAAGAGTTTCTCTCTATCGTAGAGGAAGCAGAGCAGGATGGCGGTATTGATGAGCAGGAGAGTATGATTATTCAGAATGCTATGGAGTTTACAGAGTTGATTGCCATGGATATTCTGACTCCCCGAATTGATATTACCGGTGTTTCTGTTACAGCTACCAAGGAAGAGATTGCAGATATATTTACTGAGACTGCATATTCCCGTTTGCCGTTGTATGAAGAGAATATAGATCACATTGTGGGTATCATTTATCATAAGGATTTCCACAATCACGTTTATAATACGGATAAGAGTATTGCAAGTATTGTCAGACCGGCAATTTTCGTACCTCCCAGCAAGAAGGTGGGTGTGTTGCTTAAAGAGCTTCAGCAGAAGAAATCTCATATTGCAGTTGTGCTGGACGAGTATGGCGGAACAGTAGGTATCATCACCTTGGAGGATATTTTGGAAGAGCTCGTTGGAGAAATCTGGGATGAGCATGATGAGGTCAGCCAGGATATCGTTATCAATTCCGAAAAGGAGAGCGTGATTTCCGGTAATACACATCTGGAGAAGGTGTTTGAGCACCTTGAGCTTGAATTTGATGAAGAGGAAGCAAATGCAGCGACACTGAACGGCTGGCTCATGGATCAGATGGGTAAGGTGCCTGAACTGAATGATACCTTCTCGTATCAGGATATCCAGTTTACCGTTATCGAGATGGATGAGAAGCGTGTTGAAAAGGTAAAGGTTGTAAGAGAATAGAAATTGTTTTAACAATACAGACAGACAAAAGGAGATGTTGCAGAGGCGGCATCTCCTTTTCAAAATCTTTTGCATATTGTATAATAAATGAGTTGGAGCAAAGGAGGTTTATATGGCAGAACAGGCAGCAACTTTTCAAGATAGACAGTACATAAAAATGACAGAGACTCCGGTGGAGAAGCTGGTGGCATCATTAGCCGTTCCTACTGTGCTTAGCATGCTGGTGACCAATATCTATAATCTGGTAGATACGGCTTTTGTAGGCACCTTGGGCAACAGCGCCAGTGGTGCGGTGGGTGTGGTGTTTGGCTATATGTCTATATTGCAGGCCATAGGATTTATGTGTGGCCAGGGCGCCGGAAGTATTATGTCCCGCAGCCTGGGTACGAAGGATGTGGATAGAGCCACCAAATTTACTTCTACAGGATTTTTTATGGCTATGCTTTTGGGTGCGATTGTGGGCCTGGTTAGTATGCTTTTTTTGGACCCGCTGGTATTTGCTCTGGGTAGTACGGAAACCATTGCACCCTATGCCAAGACTTATATTTTCTGGATTATTATGGCAGCGCCTTTTCAGACGGCCAGTCTTACCATGAATAACCTCCTTCGTTATGAAGGACGGGCCAAATTGGGTATGGTTGGTTTGATGACGGGAGCGGTTTTGAATATTGCCGGGGATGCCGTATTGATTTTTGGTTGCAAATTAGGGATTGCGGGAGCGGCTATTTCTACAGCAGTTTCCCAGCTAATCAGTTTTACTATTTTGGTATTTATGTTTTGCTGTGGTAAGACCCAGACCAGAATCCGTATATCAGCGGTGGATTTTAAGCTTGCTACGGTGGGCAATATCGCGGCAACCGGTTTTCCCAGCATGCTCCGTCAAGCGCTGAACAGTATTGCGACCATTTTGTTAAACGGAAGTGCAGCGGTTTATGGAGATGCGGCGGTGGCAGCCATGAGTGTGGTATCCCGTATTAATTTCTTTGTAATGTCTCTTGCCATCGGAATCGGTCAGGGCTTTCAGCCTGTCAGCAGCTTTAATTATGGTGCAGGCAAGTATGAACGTGTTAAAAAAGCTTATTGGTTTACCTTTGGTTTGTCAGAGGTGATTCTGGTGTTGGTAGCCATTCCGGTAGTGATTTTTGCGGAGCCCTTGATTCGTATTTTCAGAGATGATGCACAGGTGGTAGAATATGCGGTGCGTGCGCTTCAGCTGCATTGTATGGCGCTTGTATTGGTGCCTATTACCATGGTAACAGAGATGGGATTCCAGAGTACGGGACAACGTATGTGGGCCACCATTTCCTCGGCCCTTAGAAGTGGTATTATTTTTATTCCAATGGTACTTATTTTGCCTCGTATCAGAGGTATGGCAGGCGTGCAGGAGGCACAGCCGGCATCTACTTTTGTAGCTTTCTTTATCTGCCTGTTCTTAAGCAGACAGTTTCTGCGTCAGGTGGATAAGCGTATGCAGGAACAAAAAGCCCCGGTCAGTGAAAACTGACGCGGGGCTTTGCCTTTTATAAAAAAGAATTACAATTGTGCACGTATGCAATTTAGTTGCCGGTAGGGATGTAAGGACGAACTGCGCCGGCAAGCTGTGCAACGGGCATGCTCTGCATATAAATCTTACCGGGGCCGGTTACAACAGTGTTGAACAGGCCTTCGCCGCCAAGCAGTGCATTCTTGAGGCCGGGTACAGTCTGAACATCAACGGAGCAGGTTGCGCTCATCGCTGCCAGATAACCGGTATCCACGATCATCTGCTGACCGGGTGCGAGCTCATATTCTTTTACATAACCATCAAACTCTACGAATGCCAGACCATTACCGGTAAGCTTCTGCATGATGAAGCCCTCACCGCCGAAGAGGCCGCCGGCAACCTTCTTCTGGAAGAAGGTAGTAAGCTCTACGCCGGAAGTGGAAGCCAGAAATGCAGACTTCTGGGCTACGATTTCCTGGCCGGGTGCAATCTGGAATGCACGAATGGAGCCGGGGAAGCTGGATGCAAATGCAATGTGGCCGGGACCGCCCTGTGCAGTGTATTTGTTCAAGAATAAGCTTTCACCGGAGAATGCACGGCCTAACATCTTGCCGATGCCGCCACCGCCGGTGGTCTCCATCTTCATGTTGGGGGACATCCAGGACATGGCACCGCTCTCGGTTACCATGGTTTCGCCTGCGTCAAGGTTGCAGATGACAACGGGTAAGGGTTCGCCCTCGATACTGTAATTCATTCTAAAATCCTCCTTGGTTGTTTGATTTATAATTAAATGATAGATGAAAAAGCGATATTTGTAAAGACAATATTTCGAGTGTATAATAGAGTGTAAGATATGAATAAATGCACGATAAATAATATGCAGATAGGAGCCGAATATGAAGAGTGCCGCAGAACTGGACAGAAAGCTAAAAGAGATAGACAGAAAGAGTTATCCTGCGTATAAGGATTTGCGGGGGCAGTATGATTTTGGAGACTATATTTTCTCCATAGATCACGTGCAGGGAGATCCTTTTGCATCTCCTTCCAGAGTGTCTGTGCGGGTGCCTATGGAGAAGGCCGGTTTTCCTGAGAGCTATTTTAGCAAAAAGAGCAATCGTATTACTTTGCAGGACCATTTGACCAGACTTTTTGGCGAGGCTGTGCGCAAGGGCAGCTTTCAGGCCAAGGGGTCCGGTAAAAGTGGTTTGATTGCAGTGTCTAAATGTGGTCAGGAGGTGTTGGAACGCACGGCTTGCAGAGTGGATGGCACAGAAGTAATTATGAGGTTTGAGGTGGGGTTCCCGGCTAACGGACGTACGGTCAATTCAGGGGAGCTTCGGAAAATATTGTTTGGAATTGTACCGGACTGTGCGGGAAAGACCTTGTATCATAATAGAATAGACAAAGTGGCATTGAAGCAGGCTATCGAGCTTTGTGAGGATCAGGAATTTATTAGAGCGTCTTTGGATCAAATGGGGCTGTGTGCTTTTGTGGCAGACGGGGCGGTGCTTCCCAGACAGAGCGGTGTGTCTGCCAAACCGATGGCGGGGGCGGTAGCATTTCAGTCGCCGGAATCCCTAAGTGTGGAGATAGTCTTGCCTCATAGAGGAATAGTGAGCGGTATGGGTATCCGCAAGGGCATTACTCTGCTTGTGGGTGGCGGCTATCACGGTAAATCTACCGTGCTTCAGGCGATTCAGGATGGTGTGTACAATCACATCGGAGGGGATGGCAGGGAGTTGGTGATTACGGATGCAAGCGCCGTCAAATTGCGTGCAGAGGACGGAAGATGTATTAAAAATGTGGATATTTCGCCGTTTATCAATCATTTACCCAATGGTAAGGATACCGTGCATTTTACCACAGAGGATGCCAGCGGCAGTACATCTCAGGCGGCAGGCTTGATAGAGTCTATGGAAAGTGGTAGCAGGCTGTTTTTGATGGATGAGGATACTTCAGCTACCAATTTTATGATCCGGGACAGGCTGATGCAACAAGTGATTCATGCAGGAGAGGAACCCATTACGCCTTTTATTGAGCGGGTGAATAGTCTGTATGATGATATGGGAATTTCCACGATTTTGGTGGCTGGCAGCTGTGGTTCTTATTTCCATGTGGCGGATACCATTATTCAGATGAAGGAATATGTGCCGGTGGATATTACGAAAGAAGCCAAGGAGGCTGCTTCACAGTATGCAGATTTTGCGATTGAACCCGGTACGTTTGGGACCCATGTGCTTAATCGGGTTCCTAAGCCGGATACAAGATTACAAAAGGAGGAGCGGATTAAAATCAAAACCTTTGGTATGGATGAGATTGCGCTTGCGAAAAACAATATTGAGCTTCGCGGTTTGGAACAGCTTAAGGATGAGGAGCAGACCAGGGCATTGGGATATTTGTTAAAGGAACTTTTGACCGAAATTTTTGATGGGAAGAGAACGCTTGCACAGGCGGTGGATATACTGGAACAGCAATTAGATGAGAAGGGAATGGAAGGACTGTTTGGAAGAGGGGAGAGTGTCGCTTCCCTGGCACGTCCCAGACGTCAGGAGATTATGGCTTGTTTCTCCAGATATCGGTCCTAAATGTATTTTGGTATAAGACAAAAAGAAACCGTAGCAGCCGGGTAACCGGTGATGCTACGGTTTTTGCATGTTTGTTTATTAGGACAGGGACAACAGTTTCTTCTTGTAGCTGTTGAAATCGTCCTCGGAAATGATAGCTGCATCCTTCAGCTTCATCAAGTTCTGAGCCTTCTTCTGAAGCTCGCTGATATCACTGTAAGGCTGGAAGATGTCATCAATAACCTTCTTCTCAAATCCCTTGTACTCGTCTTCGGTAAGGAATTCGATGTTAGTAAGCATACGCAGTGTCTGAAGTCTGGTAACGATATCGTCGTTGGACTCGATATTGGCAACGATTTCAGCTTTCTTAGCTGCGAATTCATTGTCGTTAATCCAATCACACTTTCTGAGAGTAACGATGCAAGCAATCTGGCTCTTAAGCTTTGCCTCAGAGCTGTAATCAAGAGCGGTCATCTCTTCAACAAGCTCCAATTTCTTGGCAGCGAACTCTTCCGGTGTAAACAGGAAGGTCTGAGAGAGTGTGGTAAGTCTGCGGAGCTTATGCTCCAATACGGGAAGACTCTCGTTCATGCGAATCTTGGTATCATCAGATACGAGCTTGATGAACTGCTCGTACTGTGCCTCGGAGATAATCTCACAATCCTTGAGGATAGGCCATTTGGTAATCTTCTCGATGGTCATCTCTTCGGTATCGCTGGAAGAGTACTGTACGGAGCGTGTAATATCGGAACAGATCTTCTCGTACTCATCCTCGGAGAGAATTTCAAACAGATACAGAATCAGAAGCTTCTTGAGATTCTGTCTCATAACTTCATTATTAACAGAGCTTAAATCGGAACATTCTTCGATGGTGCTCTTCTTGAAATCAGCAAACTCTTCTGCAGAAAGGAAACCAACTTCGTTGTACTGAAGATTTACTTTTACTTTGTTGAAGAATGCATCGAGGTTGTTCAGAACGCTGATGTACTCGGCCTTGCTGCTCTTATATTCTTTTTCGGTAATCATGCCGGTCTGGTAGATTGCTTCCAACTTCTCCAGTTTCTTCTTATACTCCTCAACAGAGATAACAGAAGCAGGAGCAGGAGCAGGTGCCGCCGCGGGAGCGGGAGCTGCAGGAGCTGCTGCGGGAGCCGCTGCATAAGGTGCAGGGCTGGGAGCTGCTGTATAAGGTGCCGGACTGGGAGCTGCTGCATAAGGAGCAGGAGCAGGAGTCGGCGCTGCATAAGGAGCGGGTGCAGGTGCAGGAGCAGGTGCAGGAGCAGGAGCGGGTGCTGCCGCAGGAGCCGCTGCAGGAGCAGGTGCTACTGTAGGCTGGGGTGCTCCGCCGCCAACATGCTGGTTGAGCATTTCCATTGCCTTAGGCAGGTCACGCAAACCGGGCAGACGAACCTGAATCTTCTGTGCACCATAAAGGGAATTTACTCGCACATAAATAACAAGGGCATCCAGTCCTTCATATACAGATTTTTCAACCTTTTTAATTGTCTTAAGTTCGTAGTTAATGTCACCGCTGTATTCGCGCTGGCTACTCTCCAGATAAATGATACCTTTTCCGGTGATCATATCCTCAGAAATCTCAAGATACAAAGATTTCTCATTGCCATCGATTTTTCTTAAGAAACCTCTGTTTACGTCACACTGAAAAACCACCTCTGCCATATCTCTCGCCTCGCTTCTTTTTCTTCTACTCGTTCATATACAATGAAACAAGCCCACAGAATAAAAACTATCCTGTTGGCATAATATCACTCATATTTCTACTGTAGTAATAGTATAAATAAAATCTCGAAAGATGTCAATAGACAGGAAAGACTCTTCGGGGTATGAAATTTGTATATTTAAGCAGATTTTACAACATCTAGTGGGCATACAAAAGGCGGTATTGCTATATTTGGGGTTAAAAAATTTTTAAAAAATATTTATTAAGTGAAAAATATACAAAATTTTAGAAAAAACATACAAAATATTCATTGGATTTATGAATTGTTTGTTGGTTTACAGTGGTCAATAAAACCGTTATAATACACTATTGAGTTTAAATTTACTTAAGTGGAAGGAAATGGAGAAATGGCTGTAAAATCAAGTATTTCCGATGATTTCACATCGGGCAGTATCCTTCAAAAACTGGTGCGTTTTATGATTCCCATTCTGGGGGCACTGGTCCTGCAGGCGATGTATGGTGCCGTGGACATGCTTGTGGTGGGACAGTTTGGAACGGATGCGGGTATTTCGGCGGTGGCTACGGGAAGCAATATTGTAAATTTGATAACTTTTATCATCTCTTCTTTGACTATGGGAGTGACGGTTTTAATCAGCCGTTATCTGGGCGAGGAGAAAAATGAACGTATCGGAGGTGTAATTGGTGGTGCGATTTGTTTTTTTGCCGCATTTACACTGGTGGCGATGGTACTGTTATTGGTAGGAGCACCTGTGTTTGCAGAGTGGCTCAATGCACCCAGGGAGGCGTTTGAGCTGACCAATACCTATGTGCGTATTTGCGGTGCCGGTCTTATATTTGTGGTGGCTTATAATGTAATCAGCGGTGTTTTCAGGGGGCTTGGTAATTCCAAGCTTCCCCTTATATTTGTAAGTATTGCCTGTGTCGTAAATATTGTGGGTGATTTGTTGTTTGTAGCGGTATTTCATATGGATGTGGCTGGTGCGGCTCTTGCTACGATCCTGGCTCAGGCGGTCAGTGTGGTGTTATCATTACTTATCATACGCAAACAAAATCTCCCCTTCTCTCTTAAAAAATCCGATATCCGATTAAATAAAGAAGTGCCCGGATTTTTAAGACTGGGTGTGCCGCTGGCTTTACAGGAGATTCTTACCAATTTGTCATTTCTGATTCTGTGTTCTCTTATAAATGGCATGGGATTGGAAGCTTCATCCGGTTATGGTATCGCTCAGAAGGTAATTTCTTTTGTAATGTTGATTCCCTCATCCCTTATGCAGTCCATGTCTGCTTTTGTGGGGCAAAATGTGGGAGCCGGCAAAGAAGATAGGGCCAGGAAGGCCATGTTTACCGGTATGGGCCTGGGAATATTGATTGGTGTATTTATCTGTGTGTTTACTTATTTCAGAGGAGATATCCCTGCGGCAATTTTTACCCGGGATGAAGCATATATTTTACGGGCGGCAGAATATCTGAAGGGTTTTGCACCGGAGGCGATTTTGACTTGTGTAGTGTTCAGTTATATTGGGTTTTTCAACGGACACGGCAATTCTTTGCCTGTGATGCTTCAGGGAATTACGGCAGCTTTCTTGGTAAGAGTACCGCTGTCCTGGTTTTTCAGCCGCAGGCCGGGAGCTGATCTGTTCGACATTGGCCTGGCGGTGCCGGCGGCGTCTGTCTACGGAATTGTATTTTTCAGTATTTGCTATATATGGCATGTGAGAAAATATAAAAAGTCCTAATTCGTTTATTGGTGTTTATGGACTATGCTCAATCGATTGAGGCTACATATACATGAAAAGACGCATTGTTGCAGCTTTTGGGCTTGCAGCAATGCGTCTTTTGTAGTGTATGTCTTTCTATTCACATAATTTTGCAATAAAGTCTTCCAATACGTGAAAGTAGTTTTCAAAGGTTTTGCGGCAGCAACCGGGATCGCGGATGACGATACCGTCTGTTTTCAGGCCAATCAGAGCAAAGCCCATTGCCATGCGGTGGTCATCGTAGGTGTCCACTTCACAGGCTTTAGGTGTGCCCGGGTAGATTGTAATACTGCCGGGGCTGTGAACATCTTCTTCGCAGCGGATGCCCATTTTGCCAAGCTCTGTCACAATGGCACTTATGCGGTCACTTTCCTGGAAGCGAATGTGCCCAATGCCGGTAATGGTGGTGGGAGTTGCTGCAAAGGGAGCAATGGCAGCCAAAGTGATGGCCTGGTCAGAGCAAGCAGACATGTCCACGGTGACACCCTGCAGCGTTCCTTGTGGTGGATAGACTACAATGCCGTCCTTGTGTTCGGAAAGGGTGCAGCCCATCTGTTCCAGTATTTTTAAGAATGCCACATCGCCCTGAAGGGAATTAAAGTGCACATGTGCTACCTGTACGGGAACGCCTAACAGTGCAGCGCATGCATAAAAATAGCATGCAGCGGACACATCGGGCTCAATTTGGTAATCCATAGCAGCATAGTGCTGTCCGTAAGGGGTGATGAAGGCGTCGTTTGCGGTTTGTTTGGTGGTTACACCAAACTGCTCCATCATTTTGCAGGTCATCCGGATATATGCCATGCCGTGGGAGCCTTCTACATTGACGGTAAAGTCTCGGTCAGCCAGGCAGGATGTAATCAACAGTGCGCTTAAAAACTGGCTGCTGTGGTCGATATTTACCGTGATGGTATCTTGGGTAAAACCGGCACCTTCTAAGGTAAAGGGAAAATACCCTTCCCGTGAAGGATCCTCGTAGGTAATTTGGCACCCCAATTCTTGTAAGGAATGAAGCAGGGGAGCCATGGGACGTCTGCGCATCTGCTCGGAGGCATCCATATGGTAGGTACCCTTGGAAATTCCCAGATAAGCAGTAAGGAAGCGTGCGGCAGTGCCGGCGCTGCCTACGTAAAGGGAGGCCTCGCTTTTGGGAACGGTGCCGCCACAGCCTGTAACAGTGATTGTTTTGGCATTTTCGTCAACAACCGTATCAAAGCCCAAATCCTGAACGCATTTTAAAAAGTGCCTGGAGTCATCTGAAAATAACACACCTCGCAAGGTAGAGGTGCCCTGAGCCAGTGTGGCCAGAAGCAGTGCCCGGTTTGTGATGCTTTTGGAACCGGGAACGGTTACTGTCAGGGGTTCTTTGCCTGAAAAGGTATGATGGGCCGAGTCAAAACAAGTGACCTTGTATGTATTTGTCTGTACATCGTAATTGGATAAACGATTCATAGAGTGCTCCTATATCAAAATAATATAGTAAGTATACGGGATTTGCCAAAGAATGTCAAAGTTGTATTGGGGGATTTATATTGACAGTATCTTTGGAAGCGCGTATCATAAAATCATATTAGTTTTTTGGAAAATGCAATGCATTTTTCGATGAAGGAGGCAATAATGGGTAAAATCTATGAAAATGCAACGGAACTGGTTGGATATACACCGATTATGAAAATGGGAAATTACTGCAAGGCAGAAGGGATTGAAGATGTTACGCTTCTGGCGAAGCTTGAGTATTTAAATCCTGCCGGAAGTGTGAAGGACAGAGTGGCGCTGCGCATGATAGAGGATGCTGAAGAAAAGGGTCTTTTGAAGGAGGGCGCAGTGATTGTAGAGCCCACATCCGGCAACACAGGCATTGGCCTGGCTATGGTGGCTGCAGCCAAAGGATATCGTACGATTTTGACCTTGCCGGAGACCATGAGCGTGGAGCGCCGTACCCTTTTGAAGGCTTACGGGGCGGAGCTTGTTTTGACAGAAGGTGCTAAGGGCATGTCGGGGGCCATTGAAAAGGCTCGTGAGTTGGAGCAGAGTATTCCCGGTGCTATTATTTTGGGACAATTTGATAATCCTGCTAATCCGGCAGCTCATGTGGCTACCACAGGTCCGGAGATTTGGGCAGATACGGATGGTAAGATAGATATTTTTGTAGCCGGCGTGGGTACCGGTGGAACTATTTCCGGTATCGGCAATTACTTGAAAAGTAGGAACCCGGATGTTAAAATTGTAGCAGTGGAACCTGCGGACTCACCGGTGCTTTCGGGAGGAGAGGCAGGCCCTCACAAATTGCAGGGTATCGGTGCGGGATTTGTGCCTTCTGTGCTTGATACAAAAAGTTATGACGAGATTATCACCATTACTACAGAGGAAGCATACGAAACAGGAAGAGCCATTGCTAAAAGGGAAGGCGTGCTGGTGGGTATCACCTCCGGTGCAGCGCTATGCGCGGCGGCAAAGTTGGCGAAAAGACCTGAGAATGCAGGTAAGATGATTGTGGCACTTTTGCCTGATTCGGGAGACAGATATCTTTCGACTCCCATGTTTGCAGAAGAATAAAAAATTGCAAAGAAGATTGCTGTGAGAAAGGAACAAATGGGATGAATACGGAATTGGAACAAATTGTTACAGAAGTCAATAAGGTGGTCAAGGGTAAGGAGCGGGTAATCCGTAAAGTGCTGGCTGCAGTGCTGGCAGGAGGCCATGTGCTTCTGGAGGATATTCCCGGAGTAGGTAAAACTACTTTAGCCATGGCTCTGGGCAAATCCATGGAGCTGGATTATAAGAGAATGCAGTTTACACCGGACGTTTTGCCCAGTGATATCGTGGGATTTACCATGTACAATACGGCTACAAGAGAGTTTGAATTCAAGCCCGGTTCCGTATTTTGTAATCTGTTTCTGGCAGATGAGTTAAACCGAACCTCCTCCAAGACCCAGTCGGCGCTTTTGGAGGTTATGGAGGAGTCCAAAGTTACAGTGGATGGTGTTTCCCATCCGTTGCCCAATCCCTTTATGGTAATTGCAACAGAGAATCCCTTTGGCTCCTCCGGTACACAGCTTTTGCCGGAGTCCCAGCTGGACCGTTTTCTGATTTGTCTGAATATGGGCTATCCTTCTCATAGCGCAGCGCTTGATATTTTAAAGGGCAGTGCCGGACGGAATCTGGATCAGGTGCAGAGTGTTATCGGTGTGGAGCGTTTGCTGGAGCTTCGCAAGGAGGCAGAGAATCTTCATGTGGAGGACAGTATATACGAATACATTACCAATATGACTGAGGCCACCAGAAATGACCCTAGAATTGCACTGGGTGTCAGCCCTCGTGGAAGCATAGCACTTCTGAAAATGGCTAAGGCTACTGCGTTGATGCGTGGCGGAGAATATGTGATTCCCGAGGATGTGCTGGATGTGATTGACTGTGTATGGAGACATCGTATTCAGTTAAATGCCAAGGCTCGTGCAGAGGGTATGAATGTGTCTGATATGATTTTGGAGATTACGGAAAGGATACATGCGGTGTAATGGAGAAAGAAATACGGCTAAATATCATAGGCGTGATACGTTTTCTCGTATTGTATATGTTGCTTGCGGCCATGTGGTATTTTTTCCGCAGCTACATGTTGTTTCTGTTGCTGTTTCTGGTTCCGTGCAGCGGATTGGTTTCCTGCGCACTGTTGTGGATGAGCAGGGACAATTTGTGGGCGGAAGCGGTCATGCCGGTTAACCGCGTGGGTAAAAATACGGATTTTACCTTTGATATTTGTGTACATAACAAGAGTAGAATTTCCGGTTTTGCAGCAGCATTGACCTACTGTTATCGCAATGTTTTCACCGGGTATTCGTGTCAGAAGGATTTACGCCTTTGGACAGCACCGGGAGCTGGGTATTGTCTGCATCAGCAGCTGAGCAGTAAGTATGCAGGCCGGGTGGAAGCTGAAATAACCAAATTTGTTGTTTATGATTTCTTTCGAATGATGGAGCTGACCGGATGCATGACAAAATCTGCGGCAGCGCTTATCTGGCCCACATTTGCCGAGAACGATGCAGAGGAAATTTACAGCTGTGTGGAGGGCTTTCCCAAGGAAAACGAGAGTCGGAAACACGGAGCGGAATATAATCCGGATTATGAGGTCAGAGAATATATTCCCGGCGATGAACTGAAAAGTATTCACTGGAAGCTTTCTGCCAAGCAGGAAAACCTGATGGTGAAGGAACGTTTGGCCAGCGGCAAGGAGAAAATCAATGTGCTTTTGCCACTGGGCAGTAATATGGAAGAGAATGACGGTCTTTTGGAGGCCTTATATGGTTTGGGAAGACTGCTTTTAAATAAGGAATACCCGGTGCAGCTTTACTGGCCGGGCAAGGGGATGCTGCGAAGTCTTTTTGTAGCTGAGGCGGGAGAATTAGAGAACGCAATCAGTGAGATTTTGAGTAGCAGTACAAATGTAGCGGATGCCCGGGCTTTGATGGAAATGGAGCATCCCGGCGAGAAATACATTTTGATACAAACAGGAGCATACAAGGGTGCGTATATTTGCTAGAAAGGAAAAAACAGATCATGCCCAACTTCGTCTTGTGCAGGTGCAGGAGAAGAAGCGTTATGATGTAATTGCGGCGCTGGCCAAGGCGCTGCTTCTTTTCATGCTTGTCTATGGTGCGCTGGGCGGATTTTTGGCTGCTTTTGAAGTTGAATATAATAAGGGAATCTGTATTTTGCTTTTGTTTCTGTTGTCAGTGTTACTCAGTGCAGCTTATGAAACCGGTAAGCGGTGGCTGACCAATCTTTTGAGTTTGGGGCTTTTTGCGGTGTACTTGGCAGTGGCAATGTACAATTACTGGGTTATCAACAGTGGATACTATGCGGTGATGAACCGTATTTTTGAAGAAGCCAGAGATTATTTGGGAATATCCGGAGGTGTGGAATATACCACGGTGGTTCAGGACGAGTATTCCACAGTAACTGTTTTTGTGATTTTCCTGGGCATGGTGGGTGTGATTCTTCTGAATATTCAGATGCAGGAAAAGTGCAGTTTGTTTACTACGATGTTAGTGACTTTTACACCCTATGTGGTTCCTTTTTATCTGGAATGCAACCCGCCACTTATTTATATGCTTTTATTGTTCAGCGGCTATGTGACAGTGGCGGTTGTACAGAACAATAATGTAAAGAATCATTTGTCCGGTCAGATGCGTTATGTGTTGCCCTTGGGCGTGGTGCTTGCCATGCTGACAGTACGGGGAATTGCATTTGCGGTGCCGGAAAATGAGTATCGGGCAAATGTGAGGGAGAGTACATTAAAAACGAACTCCCGGGAAAGCGTGGGAGAGTTGGCCCGGTATGGTATGGGCGCATTGTTTCAGAAGGGATCAGCAGGTACCGGTATGAGTGGCGGTAAACTGAGCCGGGGAGCTTCGGTTATGCCTACTTATGAAACACAACTTTTGGTGCGCTATACACCCTACAGCTACGATGCGGTATATTTGAAGGCTTTTACCGGTAAGGATTATACAGGAGACAGCTGGACCAAGGCAGACGAAACCGGCCCGGAAGACGGTCGCATGGAAGCAAGCGTGCAGGGACGCAAGGAGGCGTATGAGGCGGATTCCGGCACACAGGGCCGGGGTATCATGGAAGTGGAATATGTGGGTGCAGACAAGGGGTATGAGTACCGGCCCTATTATACGGATTATGACAATGTGATTCAGAGAGGCAAGGTGTTCCACTATACCTATTATCCTTCCGGAGGCGTTTATGAAGTGGAGGGAGAGGTGGCTGAGGAGTATTTAGAGGTGCCTTTGTCTTGTAAAGTTGCAGTGGACACCATTTGTACCAAGGCCGGCCTGGCCGGCGGTCCGGTGGAAGTGGCCAACCAGATTACAAAGTATTTTGACAGACAGTATTCCTATACGCTGCGCCCCGGATTCTATTATGGCAATCCGGATTATATTTCCCACTTTTTGTTGGAGAGCAAAAAGGGATATTGTGCCCATTTTGCTTCGTCAGCTACCATGCTGTTTCGTAACATGGGGATTCCGGCAAGATATGTGGAGGGTTATGTCTTCTCCTATGCAGATGTTGTAGATGACGGTCTGCTGGTAGAAGGTGCGCAGTACAAGGATTATTATGACGGATATTCACCCATGGGAGAGACTGCCTTGATTGAGGTGGAAATTCCTGATGCTTATGCCCATGCTTGGGTGGAAGTTTATGTGGAGGGGTACGGCTGGCTGATTGTGGATCCTACACCCGCATCGGAGGAAGAGGAAGAGACCCTTTCTTTCTGGGATGCATTTATGAATAATGATGGTGAGGCAGATAGTCCTGATTTGACGGATAATGATTTTGGAGAGTACTTGGAGACAGCAGTGGGTGGTGTCAGCTATCTTCTTGTAGCTTCGGCAATTGTGGTGTTATTGGTGCTTTTTGCCGGTACAATTCTTAGATTGAATCGTGAACGGAAATTAGGCGAAAGAGAGCGGGTGCGCCTAGCCTATGAACGGCTGATACAATGTCTGGTTCGTAAAAACAAGTACTACGCAGACTTATCCACGCCGGCAAAGCAGCTGCAGTGTCTAAGGGAGGATTTTGGCATGGAAATTCCCCGGGAACTGGAGGAAGCACTTTATCAGGTTTTCTTTGCACCGGAGTACGCTCAGGATTGCAACAGGTTGCGCAAAGACCTGATTCGTATGACAAATGTACTTAGATTTCGCAAGAAAAAATAGGAGCAATTTTTGGCATTAATCCATGCGGTTTTAGCACAATATTTGGCGCAAAAACTATTGCATCCTACCACAAAAATTCGTATGATGAAAATAGTGAAAGTACTGAAATATGCGGTTGTCTGGCTGCCTGTAGGCGGTGGAAAGGAAGGTGCAAGTTGCTGTACATAGGTGTTGATCTCGGAACCTCAGCGGTGAAGCTTTTGTTGATGGATTCAGAGGGACAAATCAGACGGATTCAGTCCGTGGAATATCCGTTGTATTTTCCCAAGCCCGGATGGTCAGAGCAAAATCCTAACGACTGGTGGGATAAGACTCTTCAAGGAATCGATGCGCTTTTGCAGGGAGAGGATCGCTCACAGGTAGCAGGTATCAGCTTTGGCGGACAGATGCATGGACTTGTGCTTTTGGATGACAAGGATGAGGTGATTCGTCCGGCGATTCTTTGGAATGACGGCAGAACCACAGAAGAGTGCGATTATCTGAATGAAGTAATCGGTAAGGAAAAGCTTTCTGCCTATACGGCCAATATTTCTTTTACAGGATTTACCGCACCGAAAATCCTATGGGTTAAAAATAAAGAGCCGGAGAACTTTGCACGGATAGCCAAGATTATGTTGCCCAAGGACTATATTGCATATAAGCTGACCGGAGTACATTGTACGGATGTTTCAGATGCGTCAGGCATGCTGTTGTTCGATGTGAAGAATCGCAGTTGGTCCAAGGAGATGTGTGAGATTTGCAGTGTACAGGAAAGCTGGCTTGCCACATGCTATGAGAGCTATGAGGCAGTGGGAACCGTGCTTCCGGAAATTGCTGACCGGTTGGGCATTCCTGCAAGCTGTGTGGTGGCTGCGGGAGCAGGAGACAATGCGGCAGCGGCTGTGGGTACCGGAACCGTGGGAGACAACTGCTGTAATATTTCGCTGGGTACCAGCGGAACGATATTTATTTCTTCAAAGAAGTTTGGTGTGGATCAGTATAATGCGCTGCATTCCTTTGCCCATGCGGATGGTCATTATCATCTGATGGGATGTATGCTCAGCGCTGCATCCTGCAATAAATGGTGGATGGAGGATGTGCTTGCCACCAAGGATTTTGGTGGGGCGCAGGCAGAGATTTCAGAGGAAAAACTGGGAGAGAATCATGTGTATTTCCTGCCCTATCTGATGGGGGAGCGTTCTCCCCACAATGATCCCAAGGCCAGAGGTACCTTTATCGGTATGACCATGGATTCTGGCAGAAGTGATATGACACAGGCAGTGCTGGAAGGTGTGGCCTTCGCTTTAAGAGATTCTCTGGAGGTAGCCAGAAGCCTGGGTGTATGTCCGGAGCGGACCAAAATCTGTGGCGGCGGAGCCAAGAGTCCTCTTTGGAAGAAGATTATTGCCAATGTGCTGAATCTGAAGCTTGATATCATCGAGAGTGAGGAAGGACCTGCTCTGGGTGCAGCCATGCTGGCGGCAGTAGCCTGCGGCGAGTATGCGTCTGTGGAGGAGATTGCAGGAAAGCTTGTGAAGGTGGTGGATACCGTGGAGCCGGATGCAGCTTTGGTAGAGAAGTACGAAGCGCGGTATCAGCAGTTTAAAGAGATATATCCCGCATGCAAGGCGGTTTATGAGAAGTTATATCGTTAAAGTTGGGAGAAGGTATTAAAAAGTATACATAAAACAGGAGGGTTATTTATGATGAATTTACCACAGGTAAAAGTTGGTGTTGTGGCTGTGAGCCGTGACTGTTTCCCCGAGAGTCTTTCCGTGAACCGTCGTAAAGCGTTGATGGAAGCTTATACTGCGAAATACGGAACAGAGAGTGTATATGAATGTCCGGTTTGTATCGTTGAGAGCGAGATTCATATGGTGCAGGCGCTGGAGGATATCAAAGCTGCAGGTTGTAATGCGCTTTGTGTATATCTGGGCAACTTTGGACCTGAGATTTCAGAAACATTACTTGCAAAGCATTTTGACGGTCCTGCCATGTTTATTGCAGCAGCAGAGGAGAGCCAGAATGATTTGGTGGGCGGCAGAGGCGATGCGTACTGTGGTATGTTGAATGCCAGCTACAATTTAAAACTTCGTAATGTGAAAGCATATATCCCTGAGTATCCCGTTGGAGATGCTGCAGAGTGTGCAGATATGCTTTATGAGTTTTTGCCCATTGCCAGAGCCATTATCGGTCTGTCTGATTTGAAGATTATTTCCTTTGGTCCCAGACCTCTTAATTTCCTGGCATGTAATGCACCCATCAAGCAGCTTTACAATCTGGGTGTTGAGATTGAGGAGAACTCTGAGCTTGATTTGTTTGAGGCCTTCAAGAAGCATGAGGGCGACGAGCGTATTCCTGCCAAGGTAAAAGAGATGGAAGAGGAGCTGGGTGCGGGCAACTTAAAGCCTGAGGTTTTGCCCAAGCTGGCTCAGTATGAGCTGACTCTTCTTGACTGGATTGAGGAGCACAGAGGCTATCGCAAATATGTGGCAATTGCCGGAAAGTGCTGGCCCGCATTCCAGACTCAGTTTGGATTTGTACCCTGCTATGTAAACAGCCGACTGACCGGTATGGGTATCCCGGTTTCCTGTGAGGTGGATATCTACGGTTGCTTAAGCGAGTTTATCGGTGCATGTGTCAGTGAAGATGTTGTTACTCTTTTGGATATTAACAATTCTGTGCCTGCAGATATGTATGCTGAGTCCATTCAGGGCAAATTTAATTACACCCATAAAGATACCTTCATGGGCTTCCATTGCGGTAATACCAATTCCAAGAAGCTGGCCTTCTGCAATATGAAGTATCAGATGATTATGGCGAGAAATCTGCCGGAGGAAGTGACTCAGGGTACTCTGGAGGGTGACATCATTCCCGGTGACATTACCTTCTATCGTCTGCAGTCCACCGCAGATAATAAGCTTCGTGCTTATATCGCACAGGGCGAGGTGCTTCCTGTGGCTACCAAGTCCTTTGGCGGTATCGGAGTATTTGCAATTCCTGAAATGGGACGTTTTTATCGTCATGTATTGATCGAGAAGAACTATCCTCATCACGGAGCAGTTGCCTTCGGTCATTATGGCAAGGCATTGTATGAAGTGTTCAAGTATGTAGGTGTACCTGTGGAGGATTTGAATTTCAATCAGCCCAAGGGCATGATGTATCCCACAGAGAATCCGTTTGCATAGTGTTTTGGAGGGTGTCCGCAGGGGCACCCTCTTGTAAAGAGGAGATATAAGATGACAAAGGATATGACCAAGGGTTCTCCCATGAAATTGATTTTGGGATTTGCCCTGCCACTGCTTTTTGGATTTTTGTTTCAGCAGTTTTACAATCTGATTGATACCATGATTGTGGGGCGATATTTAGGAGTAAACGATCTGGCGGGAGTGGGATCTACAGGCTCTATTAATTTTCTGATTATTGGTTTTTGCATGGGTATCTGTAGTGGTTTTTCCATACCGATTTCGCATAAATTC
Source organism: Acetatifactor sp. (assembly GCA_045539535.1). Taxonomy (GTDB): domain Bacteria; phylum Bacillota; class Clostridia; order Lachnospirales; family Lachnospiraceae; genus Acetatifactor. Next base: position 3,571 of record JAZQFO010000037.1, on the reverse strand, counting down.
GGTGCCGGAGACTACGAGGGTGTGCGCAAATATGTGGCAAATGCCACTTGGCTTGGGATTGCATTTGCTATCTTGTTGACCGTATTTACGACAATTTTCTGTAGGCAGATTTTGGAGTTGATGCGGACACCGGCTGATATCATAGACAGTGCATATACCTATATTTTTATTATTTTTGCGGGAATTCCGGCAACTATTCTGTATAATATGCTTTCCGGTGTCATTAGGGCACTGGGAGACAGTAAGACGCCGGTTATTTTTCTGGTGTTATCCTCATTCATCAATATCGGGTTGGATTTATTTTTTATTATTAATTTGGAAATGGGTGTGGCAGGTGCTGCTTTGGCCACAGTAATTGCGCAGATTGCAGCCGGTGTGGGTTGCCTTCTGTTTATGATTCGCAAATTTGAGATTCTGCATGTGAGCAGACAAGAGTGGAAGCCGGATGTGCATATGATGATGGTTTTATGCGGTATGGGTGTACCCATGGGCCTGCAGTATTCTATTACTGCCATTGGAAGCGTGGTGCTTCAGAGTGCAACCAATATGCTGGGCTCTGTGGCGGTGGCGTCTGTTACGGCAGGTGGTAAAATCAGCTGTTTTCTGGCATGTCCTTTTGATGCGCTGGGTTCTACCATGGCCACCTATGGCGGACAGAATGTGGGTGCAGGTAAATTAGAACGCCTGGGGAAAGGTTTAAAATCTTGTGTGCTTTTGGGCGCAGTTTATTCAGTGGTAGCTTTTTTGATTGTACTCATTGGGGGAAACGGTCTTGCAAGATTATTTGTAGAGGGCAGTGAGACCGTGATTATTGAGAATGTAAAGATGTTTTTGATTATGAATACAGCATCCTATTTCCTGCTGGCGCTGGTAAATATTGTCCGATTCATGATACAGGGAATGGGATTTCCTACTTTTGCAATCCTGGCCGGGGTGCTGGAAATGATTGCCAGAGTCTTAGCAGGAATCGTTTTGGTACCTATGTTGGGCTTTACAGGGGTCTGCCTAGGCAATCCCATTGCGTGGATTCTGGCAGATGCGTTTTTGATTCCTGCGTATTTTATCGTTAAGAAGAGACTTCTGAAAAGAGCAAACAGATAGTTACTCAGCGTCGCCTTCCACAGCTGCAACAGCGGATACGACAGAAGATACTACAGCTACGATAACTGCAAAGATTATGATTAATAAGCCTCCAAATAGGAGAAACATAGCTTCCATGGCAAATTGCTCCTTTCGCGATTTGTTCAAATTATAGCATATTGCACGGACAAAGACAACTACAAAGTGTTTTTGTGGGATTTTAGAAAAATTAAAATCAGGTATTGACATTCCCGATAAAAGGGTGTAAATTGTGTCTTACCCGGTGGCGTCCGGCTGCCGGGTATCTTTTTATTCTGGATTTTTCCAATAGACCGCATTCGGTCATATTCCAATTATTTTACAGATTCATATTTTTATTCGGCTTAGGAAGAGACTTATATGTTTTTCCTTTTATTTTGTAGTCTGATTTGGCCGGGACAGGAGGTTTTATGAAGGATAGAACACGTTTTTTTGAGTTGGTGGAAGAAGGACTTCGGGAACTGGTGGATGATTACTTGACTCAGAAGCAGTCCTCTCTTATGCAGATGCGAAGAGGCAGCCTTAGCAGGGAACAGTTTCTTGTGGAGGCGGAAGAACATCTGGGGCGGCGATATCCCGGTGAGCGAGAATTGGCTTCGCAGATTCTGGAGGCTTTTGAACAGTATATATTTGGTTATTCCAGGCTGTCGTCGCTAATCGATGACCGGACGATTTCGGATATCCGGGTGATCAGCCATGACAATATTCGTATCAAACGACAGGGGCAGAGGATGGATGCCGGCATCTGTTTTGCCTCCGAGAAAGAATACCGACAGTTTGTGGATTATGTGGCAGTCAAAAATCAGGTCAATATTTCTAATCTCAATGCAATTCAACGTTTCACGGACACGGATAGTCATCCGGATTTTATTCTTAGATTTACCCTATCGATGCCAATTGTAAATACCTATAGCGAGCCTTATCTGTGCATACGTAAGGTTCCCCGTTTTTTTCCGCAGGTAAGGGAACTGGTGGAGCGACGTATGATGACGGAGGAGGTAGCCAGACTTTTGGTGCAACGTTTTCGCCAGGGTTCAACCCTGATTTGCGGAGGCAACTCCTCGGGCAAGACCACTTTGCTCAACGCGTTAAAGGAGACTTTGCCGGACAATATGGCAGTGCTGGTAACCCAGCAGGCGGATGAGCTTACAACTCAAAGACATCCGGATATGATGTTTTTGCACAGTCTGCCCGGCACAACGGAGAGCAAGGTCAATTATGATTTGAAGCATATCAGCATAGCCGGTCTGACTATGGATGTGGATTGTTTTATCATCGGCGAAATCAAGGGAGAGGAAGCATTGTATCTTTTGAATGCAGCCTGTACGGGTCAGCTTTGTGCTGCTACCATACATGCTTCGGCAGCGGACAAGGCAGCTGATAAATTGGTGGATTACGCCATGTATGACAGCCGCTATTCCAGAGATGAACTGATGCGTATGATGGATTGCTTTCAGACCATTATTTTTATGGAGCACTACAAGGTCAGGCAGATATATGCTTGCAAGGGCTGGAATGAAGAGCAGAAAAATTTAGTATATGAGCGGTTGCTTTAGAGCGTAGAAGGGAGTACGAGCATGAAAGCAGAATATATGGTGATATTGGCCCTGTTATGGCTGGGAATGGGACTTTTGTTTGGTGGAGTCAGATGGCTGGAGGCCGCAGGAAAGCTGATGAAGAAAAGTAAACAAGGCATGGATGAAGCAGCCAGAAAACGTCTGTTGGATAATCGGCGGAAGTTGTTGGCGTTGCAAAACAATCACACTCTTTGGTATCGGTTGGAGCAGGAGTTAAATTACAGCGGTTTAAAGAGAAGATTTTCCTTTTTGACAGCTGAACTGTGGGTGGTTATGAATATCCTTTGTCTGGCAGGTATTTGTATTTTGGCTCTGATGTTTGGAGGATGGTGGCAGATGCTTTTGGGAGTTTTGTGCTTTGGAATGGCAGAGTGGGTGTTTTTGTTTGTCTGCAAGGCAAGAAATTTTCGAAGGGTAAATACCAATCTGATTAAATTTCTGGATTTTCTTGGCAATTACAGCGTCACTGCCGGAGAGCTTACCGGTATCTTTAGTTCTATCAGTAAATATGTGGAGGAGCCGTTGAGAACGGTGCTTGAGGAATGCAGCTACGAGGCGCAGACCACCGGAGACTCAGCCTTAGCGCTTCTATCCATGGCTGAAAAAATTGAACATCCCAAGTTCAAAGAGCTGGTTCGCAATATGGAAATCAGTGTCAGGTATTGTGCAGATTTTTCGCTTCTGGTTAAAAACAGCAGACGTATGATGCGTGAGTATTTAAGGCTGGGAGAAGAGCGGAAGGGTTTACTCCGCGAGGCGGTAATCAATATGGCAATGCTTCTTGGTATGTCGGTATTTGCATTAATTGTAGTGAATGGTTTGCTGGAGACCTCTGTCTGGGTGGTTTTATTCCAAACATGGCCGGCACGAATTGC
>JAZQFO010000036.1:0-2317 GCA_045539535.1 Acetatifactor sp. | reverse complement strand
ACTGCACCATTATAGGTGATAAGAGGAATTCTTGCACGCAACCCTTCCGTCACCTTGGTGGCCGTGATATAGGATCTGGCCGTGGCATAAGAGAAGAGCATGCCTTTTTCCGTCAAATCCGTTATCACCCGGCTGGTATATTCTGAAATTGTAACATCACTTCTAAGCAAAGTTCCGTCCAAATCAGAAATAAAAAGCGTTTTCATACGGCACCTCCCAAACCATCAAATATTCTTCTTCATTCTCACCCACAATCTCAAATCCAACCTTCTTGTACATCTGGACTGCATAGTTGGCTTTCTGCACTGCCAGAGAAGCCTTTTTATATCCCCTCTGCTGCAACTCATCAAGCATCCTTCTCATCAGCGCCGTACCGATTCCCAAGCCTCTGTATTCCTTGTACAGGGAGATTGCAAATGAGGGAACGCCGTCTTCTATATGACCGTAATCGTCCATGACCCGAACCCACACGGCTCCCACAACTTTACCTTCTACTTCTGCTACAAAACAAATATCATCTTCCGACACACCAAAATCCGCCACATACACCTGAAGCTCAGGTACATTGATTATAGACCTGGGCGGGGCCTGAACCCCTTCCGGAATATAGATTGCTTCATAAAGAAAACCATTTAAAAGTTCATATTCCTCTACTTTTATCGCTCTTATACTATAATTCATTTTCTCTCCTAGCTACCAAATTCTACAATCGCATCCACTGTCCGGCGAATCTGCTCTTCATTGGTAATACCCGGCTCACCATCTCCATCCTGTGCACCATACATTCCAAAATAGGCATGACATCCTCCGTCAATTATCTCCTCCGTAAAATCAGCCGGCAAATTGGACTTATTTGCTTCATACTTCTCACGATTCAACACCATATCCTCACTGCCGTAAATTGAAAGAACCTCTAAATCTGTATCAGACAAATCTGCTACCGAATAGGAACCCAGCAGGATTAGTCCCGCAAAAGAATCTGCATGCTTCTCCAAATAGGACGCAGCCATAGAACCGCCAAGTGAATGTCCGCCGATGTACCAATCCTCAATACCCTGATACTGCGCTTGTATTCCGTCTGCCGCATTAACATCCAAAACCGCCAAATGAAAAGGCATTTCCACCAGCACGCACAATATTCCCTCGGACGCAAGCGCCTTCATAAGCGGGATATATGCCGTGTACTCCACCTTGCCGCCCGGATAGAATATAAATCCTGTAGTGGCCCCCTCCGGTTCAAATACTATGGTATTATCTTCAAGAGTCTGCATTTCAACCGTATGCTCCGGCACAAAGGCATTGATAGATTGCATGTCTGCATGATAGTAATCACTAACATAAACTCCACATGCTACTAGTACTATGATCAACGCAAGAACAAACGCCGCAAGCACTACTACTTTTTTCTTATTTCGATTATTCTTCATGGAGTTATCTCCCTCTCCTATTATTGCTGCAGAAAATCCTTCACAACCTTTATCCATTCCTCCGGTTGATAAATCGCTTTATAGCAATGTGCATCTTTCTTAAAGCACACCACCTCTGTTATGGGATAGTATTTTTTCATGCACTTGGCAGCCTTCTTGGACAAGATTTCATTCCTCTTTGTTCCATGAATAAAGAGGATTCTGCTTTGATTGTTAACACCTTCTATTTGTCCGCCTGCAAAGACGGAATTTACAATATTTTCAATGGACTGATCTGTCATGAAATCTGCTATTTTCAAATAATTTTCCAGATATTTTTCCGGAAGAAAATATTTCTTAAAGTTCTCTATAACCTTGTCATCTCTAACCTTAGACTTGTGAATGATATCCTTATAGTTCTTAACCATGATATTTACGGCAAATTGAGGGCATGCCACCAAAGGCGCACCATCCATGATGAGGTTACGGATTCTGATATTACCGCTTTTCCAAATTTCATGAGCAATTTTCCCACCCAGCGATATGCCGCACAAAACATCTATGGTATCAATATTTTGAGCATTAAGACTCCGTACAATCTCTTCTGCCTCAGCCGATACCGAAGTGAATTCACTTGCCATCTCCTCGGTATGGGCATTGAGAGCTATCGCGTAAATATTGTAGGTATCCTTAAAAGCATTTATCTGAGGCATCCATACTTGCCACGGTGTCAAAACTCCGTGCACTAACACCATGATAGGTTTATTGCCGTCAAGAAATTCATGTATTAACATAAGTCCACCTCCTATTTGTGTTTTCAGTGTGCTTCGCTATGAGTGCCATGCAAACGTTCACCTGCGAAAACGCTTCGCGTTTCCTTGGTGTCGTTTGCATTCCTATAGAATAAAACA
>JAZQFO010000035.1:0-12784 GCA_045539535.1 Acetatifactor sp. | reverse complement strand
GGACTATATTTTGATAGATTAGAATTATGAGGAGCAATTTTATGGAACAGACTACACAGGAACAGCTTGAGAGACGTGAAGCCAGAAGAAAACGACGTATCCGCAATCAGATGATGGCTTATGCTACAGTGGTAATTTTTATTTTGCTGGTGGCAGCAGGAATTGTTTTTGGTGTCCAGGCATTAACGAAAGAGAGTCAGAAACAGGAGCAGGTTCAGAAAGAGCAGGTGGAACAACTGATTGGTCAAGAGGAAAGTCTGGAGGAAAGTACTACTGAGGCTGAATCCGAAGCGGAGCCGGAAACCGAAGTTGTGCCGGAGCTTACACCTGAGCAAAAGCTGGATGAATTGGTAAATGCAGGAATAGAAGTAATGCCTCTTGAGGACAAGATTGCCGGTTTGTTTATTGTGACACCGGAGTCTATTACCGGTGTGGGAACAGCGGTAAGAGCCGGTGAGGGTACCAAGACTGCGTTGACGGAGCATTCGGTTGGTGGAATTGTTTATAGTACCAAGAATATCCAAAGCGAGGCGCAGTTTAAAGAGATGATTGATAATACCAAGCTTTATTCCAATTATCCTTTATTTATTGCTATCGAGGACGAGGGCGGCAAGATTAGCCCACTGGCTGAGCGCGGTCTTGTAACCAAGCAGAATAATGCCAAAGCTGTGGCAGAGGCAGGAACAGAAGGGGCTGCGTATGAAACTGCAACGGCAACAGGTGCATATTTGACAGAGTATGGATTTAATTTGAATTTTGCACCTATGGCGGACTTGAATAATGTAGAAAATTCAATCATGGCGGATAGAGCATATGGTGCGGATGCAGCAACTGCGGCTACTTATGTGGCAGATTCTGTGAAAGGTTTAAAGGATCAGGGTGTCAGCCCGTGTCTGAAGCATTTCCCCGGCATGGGAAGTACCACGCAGAATCCGGACAATGGATTGTCTTCTACAGAGAGAACGGCTGAGGATTTCAGAGCCAATGAGTTTACAGTGTTTAAAGCCGGTATTGAAGCAGGAGCGGATATGGTTATGGTAGGCCATATGTCTGCGCCGGCCCTTGCAGGTGATAATACGCCCTGTTCCATGTCTGAGGCGGTTGTGACTGATATTTTGCGCGGAGAGCTGGGATATGATGGTGTCATTATTTCCGATTCCATGAGTCTTAAAGCTATTTCGGATTACTACGGTGCGGATGAAGCCGCGGTAATGGCTTTGAAGGCCGGATGTGATATGATTCTGATGCCTGAGGATTTTGAAAAGGCTTATACAGGCGTTTTGGAAGCGGTTCAGACCGGTGTGATTTCGGAGGAACGCATTGATGATGCTTTGAGAAGAGTATACCGCATCAAATATGCAGACAGATTGGAAGAATAATTAAGATAAGATACCAGCCCGTTGCTCAGGGGATGAGTAACGGGCTTAATTTCTGTATTTTTTCGGCTTTATCGTGCATTTCTTTGTGTGTAATGACAATTGACAAGAAAACGATATAGGAATATAATGGACAGTGAGGCAGTAGTGTCATTTTGGTGCTATTGCGACACTACTAACGTGGAACCAAGAAAACGGGGAGGAGAAAAATGTTTTTTAAGAAAGCAAAACGAATTTTGGCTGGTTTTTGCGTCGCAGCAATGCTGTTTACCAGTGTTGGCGAGAATGTAATCGTAGCCAGTGCAGCAGAAAGTACCGTAGTTGCTACGGAAACTGTTGCAGAAACAGAAGATGTTTCCGGTGCGGATGCTGTTGAAGCACCCGCAGAAGATGTGTCTGATGCGGATGTATCCCAGGGGGATGTGTCTGAATCGGATGTGGTTGTTACTTCAGGTGATGTTGATGAGGCACCTGTAGTTGACAGCGCGCCTGTAGAGGATGTGAGCGGTGATGCGACTGTTCAGGCTGTAAGCGGCAATGGCTGGGTTTTGGATGGTGGTGTGCTTACTTTTTCTGCTAGCATAACAGGTCCTTCTGATGAGATGTTTTTGTATAATGAGAAGGCGTCCAATGCAGCCACATTGGAGTCCATCAGAGTTATTAACTTTGAAGAGGGTTCAGTGGCAAAGCTGATCGGTAAGAAGGCTTTCTATTGTCTGCCTAATCTGCAAGAGATTGATTTGACCAATTGTGAAGGCTTGACAGAGATTCGTGAGAGTGCATTTCAGGGTTGTGTAAGCCTTAGTACGATTAAGCTCCCTGAAGGTCTGCAGCTCATTGAAAAAAATACGTTTAAAGGCTGCGTGAGCATAGAAGAAATAACATTGCAGTCCGGTTTGATTAATATTGGTAACAGTGCATTTGAGGGTTGCGAGAAGCTTACTCAGGTAAATGTGCAGACCAATAACCTTACATGTGGTACAAGTATCTTTAAAAACTGTGCGTTGGAAGAAATTGAGTTTGTAAGCAATAACACTGTTGTACCCGGCAATTTGTTCAATGGAGCTACTTTTGCTGAAACTGCAGATATTGTGATTCCTTACTATATCCAGGAAATTGGTGCAGGTGCATTTGCAAGCTGTATTACGCTTCCTTCCATTACATTTGAGGATACAGATGCTACGCCCAGTGCGTTGGCTTCTATCGCAGATGGTGCCTTTAAGAAGTGTATTCTTTTGACAGATGTGGAATTCCCTGAGTCTGTAAAAACCATTGGTGCCAACGCGTTTGAGAATTGTGCGGCGTTGACCAGTTTGGATATTCCCAATACGGTTACCGTTATGGGAGAGGCTGCATTTAAGAATTGTGTTGCTCTGCAGCAGGTAACGATTTCGAATGCAATCTCCAGTTTGGGTGCAAGTACCTTTGAAGGATGTATCATGCTCAAAACGGTTGAAGTACCTGCCGGTTTGACTATGATTTCTGATAAGATGTTTAAGGATTGTAGCAGTATGTATTCTGCTACAATTGCAGCTACTGTGAAGAGTATTGGTGAGAATGCATTTGAGGGTTGTCTTATGCTTCCTACCATTGAAATTCCTGAGTCCGTTACATCTATTGGTTCAGCGGCATTTAAGGATTGTGAGAACTTGGATAATCCTACCATGCCCACCAATTTGACAATATATGATGATAAGCTCTTTATGGGATGCAACTCTTTGCATGTTATTTCCACCAAAGCGCAAGCAGGAAGTTATAGCAGAGGACTTGTGATTCCTGAGGCAGTTACAAAAATTGGAGCTCAGGCATTTGATAATTGCGATGGTATTCAGAATTTGACCATTACCAAAAATGTGGCTACAATTGAGACTGCTGCATTTAACTCTTGTGAAGGTATTAATACGGTTACCATTGAGCCTTTGACTATGTCTTGTGGTGTAGGTGTTTTCCAGAACTGCTTACTGGTTAATGTAGTATTCCCTGAGGGAATTACAGCGATTCCGGCAAACCTGTTCTCCAACGGTGGATTCAGAACCAATGTTACGGTAACCATTCCTAACACTGTAACCAGTATTGGCAAGAAGGCATTTGGTGGTACAGCTTCCCTTCCTACCACTGTTACTGCAATTGTATTTGAAGAAGGTTCTAAGCTGGATTTCATTGGTGAATCCGCATTTGAGTATTGTACAGCAATTGAGTCCTTTACCATTCCTGAGACTGTGACCACGATTGGTAAAAAGGCATTGTTTGGCTGTAAGAAGCTGAAGGCAATTACCATTCCTGAGAATGTAACTTCTATTGGTATGTCTGCATTCAGCGGATGTGAAGTTTTGACAACCGTAAACTTTAATGCAATTGATTGTACGATTACCAAGACCTCTGATAAGATGGGTATTTTTGAGGATTGTAATATTCATACCATTCTTATTGGAGATAAGGTAAAGACTTTGCCTGCTTATATGTTCAGAGGTGCAAAGTTCTCTACCAATCAGAGCACCAATGAGGCTGTTTTGATTACTTTGGATATTCCTGCATCTGTAGAGGAAATCGGAGAGTATGCATTTGCTAACATTGTAAACCTTGTAGGTCTGAACTTTGAAGAGGGTTCTGCACTTAAGACTGTTGGAACCTCTGCATTTAACTCTTGTACAGCACTTGCGGAGTGTCAGCTTCCTAATTCTGTGACTTACATTGGCAACAATGCATTTGGTGAGTGTACCAGCCTTGAGGCAATGGAGCTTCCTACTTCCCTTGAATATTTGGGAAGCAGTGCATTTAAGAATTGTAATTTGATTACATATTATGTAATTCCTGTGAATACTGCCGGTATTTTGGACAGTGCATTTTATGGAAATACTGCTATGGAGACCGTTGTATTTAGCGGACAGAGCATTACTGAAATCGGTGCAAGTGCATTCTATGAGTGTACCAGCCTGACTGAGATTGATATTCCTCAGGGAACAACCTCTATCGGTGCTTATGCATTTATGAATGACGAAAGCCTTGAGAAGGTGAGAATTCCTGCATCTGTAACTGCTATTGGTACCGATGCATTTAAGAATTGTCCCAATGCACAGTTCTATGTTGTAACCGGTTCCTATGCGGAAAAGTGGCTTAAGGATAATGGTTTTGAGGATCAGATTAATACCATGTTCTCCATTAACTATGAGTTGGATGGTGGTACCAATAACCCCGCCAACCCCGGTGGATATAAGGAAGGCGAGTCTGTTACCTTGTATCCTGCAAGTAAGCCCGGATATGACTTTGCCGGTTGGTATCAGGATGCAGGTCTGACCATTCCTATTGAGGTAATTGAGGACCGTACCGGTGATATTACTGTTTATGCAAAGTGGACCTTGGCTACTTATACCATCGAGTATGTAATGAACGGTGGCGAGAATCCTGCAAGCAATCCTACTACCTATACCATCAATGATGAGTATACCTTGGAGAAGGCTACTAAGGCAGGACATGACTTCAAGGGTTGGTTTAAGAGCTATGATGCAGAAAAGGATACCTATAGCGACCAGCTTAAGAATAGCAAGATTACTGTGGGTTCCTACGGAGATCTGACTTTGTATGCAAAGTTTACCGTTAAGACTCCCAAGGTAACCTTTAATCCCGGAAAGGGAACTGTATCTGAGAAGAGCAGAACTGTTACATACGGTGATGTATATGGAAAGAACAGTAAGGGCGTAGAAATGGCACTGCCTGTTCCTACCAGAAGTGGATATTTGTTTGACGGTTGGTATACTGCAGACAATAAGCTGATTACTGAGGATTCTATCGTAGAGAATGAAGAGAATCATACTCTGACTGCACGCTGGAGTCTGGATGTAAAGGTTGCAGCACCTGTTGCAAACTATGCTTCCGGCAGTCAGGTGTTCAAGGGCACCAAGATTATGCTTTCTACAGATACTCCCGGTGCATTGATTCACTATACTGTGGACGGAACAAAGCCAACCATGAACAGTCCCGTTTACGTTGATGCAATTGTAATTAATAAGCCTACTACTATTCGCGCAATTGCAGAGAAGGTAGGATACAAGAATAGTGATGTAGTTGATTTCACCTATACTGTTGTTGATGAGGCTACTTACTGGGGCGACCTTACAGAGGAAGATCAGGCACTGTTTAAGGATGGTACAGAGGTTCCTGAAGGACTTTGGGTTGCAGGTGTGAAGGATTCCCCTTATACCGGCAAGGCCATTACCTTTGACCTTCGTGTATATGACCACAAGACTCTGCTTACTGAGAAGAAGGATTATACTGTAAAGTATTCCAACAATAAGGTGGCTGCCACTGCTGATGCGAAGAAGGCTCCTACCGTTACCATTACTGCAAAGGGCAACTACAAGGGTAAGGCTATTAAGAAGTTTACCATTAATCCTATCAGCATTGCTTCAAGTGATTTTGTAGCAGAGGATATGTATGTTGCAGTAGGCAGGAAGGCTGTGAAGCCTGTTCCTGTTGTAACCTATGGCAAGACCAAGCTGAAAGTGAAGAAAGACTTCACTGTTGCTTATAAAGATCAGTCCGGTAATACCGTAGATGGTTTTGCAAGTGCCGGCAACTACAAGATTGTGATTACCGGTACAGGCAATTACTGCAAGACCAAGACTATTAACTGTGTAGTGACAGAAGCAAACTTGATGTCTAAGGTAAAGGTTAGTGGTGTGAAGAATGTAGCATATACCGGTAGCGCTATTACACAGGACGCAATGGTTGTGAAGTTTGGTAAGACTGAGCTGACTAAGGATACTGATTATACCGTAAGATATGAGGACAATACCGAGGTAGGTACAGCAACCATTATTCTTACCGGTAAAGGCAATTATGTAGGTGTGAAGAAGGTTACCTTTAAGATTACCCCTAAGGCTACCATTAACAAAGCAAAGATTAATTTCAATAAGAAGAGTGTAACCTATACCGGAAGCGAAATCGTGCTGAAGCAGGGTAGCGATCCTTTGAAGATTTCAGAGATTTCCTATAAGGGCATAGATTTGGTTGAAGGTAAGGATTATGTAATCGACGGTTACGAGAAGAATACCGATGTTGGTACTGCAAAGGTTATCATCAGAGGTATTGGTGAATACTCCGGAACTGTAAAGAAGACCTTTAAGATTACTGCGGCTGAGATTTCTGCTGCAACCATGAAGTTTGTGGATGCAGAGGGCAATAAGGTAGATCAGCTTACTTGTGCATATGAAAAGGGCGGTAGCAAGCCTACTGTTTATCTGACATTTGCAGGAGAGGAATTGGTTCTTGGCAAGGATTATACCGTTAGCTATAAGAACAACGCCAAGACAGGTACTGCTACTGTAACCGTAAAGGGTAAGAAGAACTTCAAGGGTACTAAGACTCCTACCTTTAAGATTGATAAGCAGGATCTTGGAAATGTAGCCATGACTGTTGCAGATGTGGCTTATCAGGAGAAGGGAGGCATCTATGCTTCCAAGCCTGTTCTTACTGATGTAAACGGTAAGAAACTGGCTGCAGGTACTGACTACAACAAGGAAGTAACTTATACCTATGCTTACGATACAACTGTAAAGGTGGGCAAGAAGGAAGTATTCCGCGGCGAGGGTACTAAGGTAGCAGCAGAGGATATTATTCCTGCAAATACTATTTTGAAGGCTACTGTTAAGGGTGCAGGCAATTATGAGAAGACCAATGAAGCGCTCTTTAGAATCGTTCCAGCAAGCATTGCGAAGGCTAAGGTAACTGTTGATGCTCAAATCTATACCGGTAAGGCTGTGGAACCCGGTAAGGATCAGATTACTGTTAAGTTGAACGGTGCTGAGTTGAACGATACGGATTACGAGATCGTAAGTTACAGCAAGAACGTAAATAAGGGTACTGCTACTGTGACCCTGCGTGGTGCCGGTGAGAACTACGGCGGTACTGTTACTGCGAAGTTCAAAATTAAAGAGAAGAGTTTTGTAGTAGATATTAACGATTGGTTGAAGTTGCTTGGTTTCTAAATACTAACAAAACTATGAAAGCGAGAGGTGCTTTGCCTCTCGCTTTTTGCTTGTATATTACCGCAAAAGAGTATATATTATATACATAAACATTTTGAGTATAGTTGGAGACCGACAACATGAAAAAGAAAAGCTTATTGCTCTTTGCAGTTTTTATAATAGTAAGTCTGCTGCTGGAAACTTTCGTATTTAATTATAAGCATTGGGTTTCCGGGCGGGCGGCAGAAGTGTCTGCTGAAAACGTGGTATTGGGAGATGCTTATCAGGATAATGGAGATGGTACTTATACCATATTGGATGAAGGAGATGCCTCTATTTACGTGTCAGGAATGGAGGAAGAGCTGATATCCTCTTATATCAGAATAGTGAAGCTTAACAGAGCTGTTGATGAGGCCAAAATGGTTCAAATCTGGCAGGCTGTTACGGATGAATCCAGCAGCATGGAATATGAGCTTCCGGTTAAAGAAATCTGGGAGGAGGAGCCCAGGAGCAGCTATACCATTTATCATCTGTATGGTAAGTGTACAGGGATACGTTTCTTTCCGAATTTGTCGGGAGGCTCCGTAGTAAGCATGGATATCCGTATTAATCCGGTAGTTCCGCTGCAGATATCCTGGTTAAGATTAGCCGTGGTGTTTGGAATTCTCTGTGTGGGATGGTTGTTCAGACCCGGTTCCTTTATCTATCAGCTTAAGCTGGCTTCGGTAAAACCAATCTTCCAATGGGTGGTTTTGGTATCTTTGTTTGTAGTACATGTAGGGCTGTTTTGGTTTGTTTCAGATATGAATCCTGCGTTTGCCTGGGGGATTCCCAAGCATCATTCGCAGTATCAGAAATTGGCAGAGGCTTTCACGGAAGGTTCGGTGGCACTTTTAGAGCCGCCGGCAGCTTCCCTGCAGTCGCTTTCCAATCCCTATGATAGTGCCCTTCGGGAGGCAACGGTGGAGGCGCATGGCGAAACCTTTGCCTGGGATACGGCTTATTATAACGGCAAATACTATGTCTATTTTGGTGTGGTACCGGTCTTGCTGTTTTATCTGCCCTATTATCTGATCACCGGTACTCATATTGCCAATTATACGGTTATCTTTTTGCTGTCAGTGTTTTATGTATTTGGACTTTTGTGGGTGCTTAAGGAGGCAGCTGCGAAATGGTTTTGCCGGCTTTCTCTTGGGACATGGATTTTGACAGCGGAGCTTGCTTTGTTGGGAAGCGGAATCGTGTATTTGGTAAAGCGGCCGGATTTCTATAATGTACCCATTCTTGCCGGACTAACGCTGGGCCTTCTTGGATTGGCATGTTTTATGAAGGCTGACCAGGAGGAACTGTCACTTAAGTGGCTGGGTGCGGGTACTTTGTTCACTGCGTTGGTGGCAGGCTGTAGACCCCAGCTGATGATGTTTGTACTGTTCCCGGTTATTATGTTTCGCAAGAAACTGTTTTCAAAAGCATTTTATCGCTCGGCGCAGGGTAAAAAAGCGGTGCTGGCTGTAGTTCTTCCGCTTTTGGTGGTGGGTGGCGGTTTGATGTATTATAATTACATCCGCTTTGGCTCTGTGTTGGATTTTGGTGCCAATTATAATCTGACCACCAATGATATGCGGTTTCGTGGCTGGGTGTGGGGGCGTATTCCCTTAGGAATGTTTGTGTATTTCTTCCAGCCTATGAAATTTACCACGGACTTTCCTTTTGTACAAACCCTTTATACGGCATCAAAATACATGGGCTTGACCATTCAGGAATACACGGCAGGTGGTATTTTTGCCACCCATCTGTTTGGATTGTTTGGGGTTTTTGCATTTTTTATCCGCAAGCGGGTATCTGAATCTTTCAAAACTCCTTGGCTTTTAGCAGTGGCGGGTATGATTGCTGCGCTGGTGGTGGCAGTGGCAGATACGGAGATGGCCGGCGTTTTATGGCGGTATCAGGCGGATTTTTCAATATTTGTTATGTTGGCGGCTGTTTTTGCCTGCTGGATTATCAGCAGCCATCCCAAGGTGGCGGGTAGCAGTTTGCAAAGCTATGTGGCAGGCATATTGCTGGTATGCATGGTGGCTGAGATAGGATTTCAGCTGGGGACGTTTTTCTTGGACGGCGGAAGCTCCCTGCAAGAGATGCGTCCGGACTTGTTTGCACAAGCAAAATATTTAATTGGATTTTGGTTATAAAAGTATCTTGACAATATTGTCTATTGGCGGTAGACTAAAGGTGAGTCTACTGATGATAGACAAAGGAGGATACTATGGACGAGACAAAGATGGGAATTGTAGAGGCGCGTTTTGCAGAGATTATATGGCAAAATGCGCCTCTTTCTACCAGAGAGCTTGTAAGGATATGTGAAGAAGAACTGAATTGGAAGCGTACCACCACATATACCGTGCTTAAGAAGCTGTGTGACAGAGGGATTTTTCAGATGGATAACAGTGTGGTGACCATACGGATTACCCGAGAGGAATTCTATGCCATTCAAAGTGAGCAGTTTGTTGAACAAACCTTTGAGGGGTCGCTTCCGGCATTTATTGCAGCATTTACATCCCGTAAGAGGTTGTCTGACGAGGAAGTAGAAGAGATTCGTCGTATGATTGATTCCTATAGGGAGGAGTAGCCTATGACAGAACTTTTCCTGAAGCTTTTTAATATGAGTTTTACGGCAAGCTTTTTGATTGTGGCAATTCTGATACTTCGTCTTGTACTAAAACGTGCACCCAAACAGGCGATTTGTGTTTTGTGGGTGTTTGTGGCAATCAGGCTTGTTTGTCCGATTTCTTTTGAGAGTGTATGGAGTCTTATTCCCAGTGCGAATCCCATTCCCAATGAGATTGTGTACATGAAGCAACCACAGATTGACAGTGGGATAGTAGTGCTTGACCGGACGATTAATCCTGTGATTGCGGAAAGCTTTGCACCCTCGCCTGTGGCAAGTGCCAATCCTTTACAGATATGGCTGGCAGTCGCAGCCCTTGTATGGGTAGTGGGTGTGGGCGTGATGGTTTTATATGCAGGAATCAGTTATTTTTGGCTTTACAGGAGGGTGCGTGCATCTGTCTGCATAGAGAAAAGGATTTATATATGTGATGACATTGATTCTCCTTTTATTTTGGGTGTCATAAGGCCTCGGATTTTTCTGCCATCCTATATGGAACAGGCGGTGGAAAAGCCTTATGTAATTGCCCATGAAAAAGCACATTTAAAGCGTTTGGATCATCTGTGGAAGCCCTTGGGATTCCTGCTGTTGTCTGTTTATTGGTTTAATCCCTTTATCTGGGTCGCTTATATCATGCTCTGCAGGGATATTGAGCTGGCATGTGATGAGCGGGTGATAAAGGATATGGGGCCGGAGGATAAAAAGGCATATTCAAAGGCATTGCTTGCTTGCAATGTTTCCCGGAGAATGATAGCAGCTTGCCCCATTGCTTTTGGAGAAGTGGGAGTGAAGGAGCGGGTGAAAACAGTTTTAAATTACCGCAAGCCTACCTTCTGGATTTCATTGATTGTTTTGGCGGTTGTTGTGGGTGTGATTGTATTCTTTATGACTAATCCGGCATCCAAACAGGAGAAGGGGGAAAATTCACAGCAAGAATCCTTTGAATTATCAGAGAAGGTAAATGAGACAGAGAATGGGAGTAAAACAGATGGTGTTGACACAGCGGATGAGGATTATGCGGTAATATACGATAAGTATATGGATGTGAGTCAGCTGGAAATAAGGGAAGGTGTGGGGAGCGCTAATTATACTGTTGAGGACAGACGATTTATCTGTGAAGATGCCAGCCTGAATGAGCTGGAGTATTTGATTTATAATTACTATTATTTCGAGACCTTTGGTAAATTTGACAAGCTCAGAGATCTGGTAGGCGATGAAGCTTTACATGGCTCCATACAGAATACGCAAGAGGATTTTGAAGAAGGTAATTACATGCTGGAGCATAGAATTCATGGATTATATACTTTAACGGCAGAGGATATGCGGAATATCAAAATCAGGGATTTTACCAAAGAGTATATTCGCAGGAGTATTGAAGAGCATGATATCACAGAATATGCCATTGTGAAGACAGATATCAGCTGGACACACAATGCCGAGTCTCTGAGTAGAGGGCCTCAGATAGGAGACGGTCGCTATGTCAGATATTATCTGGTGGCTTCTACGGAAGCTACGGATGCCTATAAAATTTATGATGTTTATTGGGAAGACTTTAATCAGCAGGAGGTGGTAACTCCCAAGCCGGATATTCAGCAGGTGATGGACAGGATTCTGGCAGCAGTTCCTCTCGAGAAGGCAACGCCCATTAACACTACAGCGGATTTACCACTCGGAGATCAGCTGTATTTTCTGGATGCCACAGAGAATGGGAAGTATGCGTTGTATGGCTTCCACAGTGATGAATATGATTATACCGGATTGATGATCAATTACAAAATAAATGGTCAGGACAACTGGAATTATCTTGGTGACATTGATCATTGGATAGGTTATGAATTTCCAAGTATAGAAGAATCAGAGGATGGCGGACTGTTCCTTACGTACTGCTATATGGGTGGCAGTGGTGTACATATGGACCGATTCTTTTATTTTAAACCATATGAGACTGGAAAATTGGAACGGTATGAATTTACCCATGAGATGCTTTTAAAGCAGGCAAAAGAAATGGTATCTTTTAAATTAGATGCAGACAAGGAAGAGGTGCAGATATACGATAAAGAAGGCGGTAAAAAGGAGTTGTTTGCACTGATGCCCTACACAGATGCAATGAATGGTCAGCAGCCTGAAATCAAGGGTGTCTGGTGTGAGTCGGAGCAGATGCAGTTTCTGGTAGACCCGGCACTGTTTATTGTGGGAGTAGGGATTGAGATTGAAGATTCGTTGTTGCCTGTTCATATCGGTCAGCTGGCTTTTCAAATCCATGTGGAGCAAGATGGTGCCGGCGTGAATTTTAAGCTGCGTAATGTAAGTACCTATGATGACAATGTTCGCATAGAACCTTCTCTGAAGCATACCGTGGATTCCAAGGAGGCTGCGGTGGAGCTGGTAAGAGAGCAGCTGATTCAGGCTTATGAAAATGTTTATGGTCCTTATAAACCGTCAGATGAGGAGGTGGGGCTTTATTCAGATGATGCTTCCCGCTTGGCATTTATTATTCCGAGGCTTGCGGTCAGTGTAGAGACGGAAGAGTACTATGTCATTCCTGTTATCTGGGATTTCCGGGTGTATAAGGAGAGTGGTGACGTTACAGTGTACTATAATGGTATAGATAGCTTTGAATATATTTTTGACCCCACCAATCCCAATCATATTGCATTTGCAGGATAAAAATATAGATATTGTTGGAAAATAGAAAGGGACTTTCGCTTG
Organism: Acetatifactor sp.; assembly: GCA_045539535.1. Lineage (GTDB taxonomy): Bacteria > Bacillota > Clostridia > Lachnospirales > Lachnospiraceae > Acetatifactor. The sequence goes on along the minus strand of JAZQFO010000035.1, from coordinate 71 downwards.
ACTGAAATTCAGTCGGTGCGATAGTCCCTTTTGTGTTCGTGATATGAATCGAATACTTTATGCAGTCATGC
>JAZQFO010000034.1:0-11835 GCA_045539535.1 Acetatifactor sp. | reverse complement strand
GACTTTTTGGTATATTAAGCTTCGTTATTTGTCCTCCACCATATTGTTTGTAACCATTATGTCTTTAATTAATTCCTTTAAGATTTTTAGGGAGATTTATCTGCTGACCACAGATTACCCCTATGATACAATTTACATGTTGCAGCATTACATGAACAATAAGTTCCGTAATTTGGACTATCAGGCTTTGTCTGCTGCAGCTATTTTGATGTCTCTTGTGATGATTGTGATTATCGGCATTCTGTTTATTGCAGAAAACCGTTTCGGAAAGGATGTTGAGGGGTAGTATTATGTCAGAGCATAGCGGACGAAAGCCTGCCCCCAGGGCAGTAAACAATAAGGGGCGTAAGCGAATCGGGATGTTTTTCAGAACGGCTGTAGCCACCATTCTGGCGGCAGGTTTTGCGGTGCTGTTTCTCATGCCTATTGTGCTTACCATTAGCAATTCCTTTATGTCTTCCTCAGAGATTTCAGCCAATTACGGCTCAGTTTTTGCCGTAAATGAGGATGGCGGCAAGGTCTATATTGCTGAGAAAGTGAATTTGAAATTTATACCGGACATGGTGTCTTTTTCCCAGTACATAACAGTGCTTTTGAAAAGCCCGGATTATCTGTTTAAATTCTGGAATTCCATGATTTTAGTGGTGCCGATTGTGTTGTTCCAGTTGATTGTGGCAACCCTTGCGGCCTATGGCTTTGCAAGGTATTCCGGGAAGCTGAGAAGTATTATTTTCTTTGCGTATATTATATTGATGCTGATGCCTTATCAGGTTACGTTGGTGCCCAATTTCCTGGTGGCAGATTGGTTAAATACATTGGATACCTATTGGGCGATCTGGTTGCCGGGTATTTTCTCGCCCTTTGCGGTGTATTTGCTGACGAAGTTTATGAAGCGTATTCCATACTCCGTTATAGAGGCGGCACAGATAGACGGTGCGGGAGAATGGAAGATATTTACGAAGATTTGCTTGCCTTTGTGTAAGGGGGCGCTGTGTTCGGCGGCGATTTTGGTGTTTATCGATTATTGGAATATGGTGGAACAGCCTTTGATTTTGTTGTCCGATCCTTCCAGTCATCCCCTTTCTGTGTTCTTGAGCAAGATTAATGCGGCGGAAGTGGGACTGGCATTTGCGGTGGCAACGATTTATATGGTGCCCAGTTTATTGATTTTCCTATATGGAGAGGAATATCTGGTGGACGGTATTACCTATCAGGGCGGAATTAAGGGATAGACGAAAAGGAGTACAAATATGAACAACAATACAAGCAAGAGAAGAGAGTGGGTTAAGACAGCGGCAATTGTTTTTTTGAGTGTGCTTTTGGTGCTGACCTTTTTTTCCAATACCATTATGAATTATTCACTGCCGGAGGTGGCTACCCAGTATGTGGAGCCGGGGACTATAACAGCTAAGATTCGCGGCACAGGTACGGTGGAGAGTGCAGATCCTTACAGTGTAAAGTTAAAGACTACCAGCAATACCAATGCTACCGGCATCTATGAAGTGGCGTCTGTGGAAGTGCACAAGGGTGACGTGGTGCAGAAGGGTGATGTGTTATGTCTTTTGGCTTCCGGGGAAAATTCCATGGTGGAGGATGCCAAGAAGGCGTTAGAAGACCAGATTCTGCAGTATGAAATTGCTATTTTGCAGGGGGATGTGTCTGAAACAGTTTTGAATAATGCCCAGTCCGGCAATGTGACTTCTATGGAGGAGCATCAAAGACGGGTGCTTGCCAAAGAGCAGGAAATTGAAGCTTTAAAGGAAGATATTAAGGTGGCAGAGGAGAATCTGGCTACCTGGCAGGAACAGAGCGAAAGAGACTATGATCCCAGCAAACAGAAGAAAAAGCTGGAAGAGGCTCAGGCTGCCTATGATGCAGTGCTTAAGGTTATTGAGGAAGCCAAGGATGAGATTGCAAAATGGCAGGCTGAGATGGATGCCAACAATGAGATTATCAGAGACTATGAGGATGGCAAGGTTATAGTGGACGGCGAGGGCAACCAGGTGCCGGCAGTGTCCCAGTCAGAGTATGAGACTGCGAAGGCCAATAATGCGATTTTGCAGGGCAGAATTGATGCCAAAAATGAAGAAATTGCAGATGAGGAGGCTAAGCTTCCGCAGCTGAAAGAGGATTTGGACAAGGCCAAGAAGGATTATGACAAGAAAATAGCCGAATCCAAGGATATTGCAGATGATTCTGTTGAGGCATGGACGAAGGAATTAGAATATCGTAAGAAGAGACTGGCAGAGGCTGAGGAGGCGAAGGCCCAGCTGATTACAGATATTGTGAAGGAACTGGAGTGGAGCGACACGCTGACCACTATGAAAGAGGATATTGCCAAGCTTCAGAATGAGACGGTAGGCGGTGAGATTGTGGCGCCTGTTTCAGGAGAAATTATTGCAGTGAATGTGAAATCCGGTGAGGATACGCCGGATGATGGTGTGTTATTTACCATTCAGCCTGAAAATAAAGGCTATACCATGCAGTTTAGCGTGACCAATGAGCAGGCCAGACGGGTATCTGTGGGCAATCAGGCAGAGCTTGTGAATTCCTGGAGATATGATGAGGTGGAGGTTCTTTTGACCAGTATTAAACCGGACCCTCAGAATCCCAGTCAGAACAAGATTCTGAGCTTTGATATTAATGGTGATGTGACGGCAGGGCAGGCTTTAAGTGTATCCTTGGGAGAGAGAAGTGCGGAGTATGATTTGACGGTGCCCAATAGTGCCATCAGAGAGGATAATAACGGCAAATTTATTTTGATTGTGGAGACCAAGAGTACCCCTCTTAGCAACCGTTACATTGCGAAACGTGTGGATGTGGAGGTGCTTGCAAGTGATGATACCAGAAGTGCTATCAGTGCAGCCATTTACGGATATGATTATGTGATTACCACATCTACGGCACCGGTAGAAGCAGGCCATCAGGTGCGTTTGGCCAACAATTAAGGAGTAGTGTTATATGAAGAAGCTGGTATTGGGTATTACCGGCACAGTTTCGTTTCTGGCGTTTGTCATACTGGCGGTGGTGACGGGCAGATTAGCCCGGGAGCCTGTTGAACAGCATATGGCAAGTCGCTGGAGTAAGGAGGGAGGCGTGGCGCAAGTCAGTTGCTTTTTCTCTGCAGAAACCAATGTGACAGAGGATACCCTTCAGGAATTTGAATACAATCTGCAGAATTATTTGCAGGAGTCCTCTATTACTGTTGAGTCAGAAAATCCGGGCGCAAGACTTTGGGTATCGGCCTACAGTGCAGAGGGCAAGATTCGTCTTGCTACGGATTACGGCAATCTGGAAGCAGATGCCCTGGGCGTAGGCGGAGACTTTTTCCTGTTTCATCCCCAGGAGCTTTTGTGTGGTTCCTATTTTTCGGGGAATGATGTAAATCAGGACTACTGTGTGATTGACGAGGATGCAGCATGGCAGCTGTTCGGCTCTAATGATGTGGCAGGGATGATGGTGGAAATTGACGGAAGACCTCACATTGTTACCGGAGTTATCAGACGGCAGGAGGGTAAGCTGTATGAGGCGGCAGGTCTGGATGCCACCAGAGTGTACGTGTCTTTGCCAACATTGCATAATTACGGCACCAGTCATGGTATTAGTCATTACGAGGTTTTAATGCCTAATCCGGTTAAAAATTTTGCATATAATTATGTGAAAGAAAAGCTGGGTAGTGATGAGAGAGAAACGCAGGTGTTGGAGAATACAACCAGGTATCATCTGCTGAATCGCTTGAAAGTAATAAAAGCCTTTGGGACTCGTTCTATGAATGGCAAATCCATTATATACCCTTACTGGGAGAATGTAGCCAGAGGGTATGAGGATATTATTGCGCTGCTTACGGTGGTAATGTTTGTCTGTCTGGCATATCCTGTAGTGCTTGCGACAGTATGTTTTGTCCGCTGGTGGAAACATAAAAGCTGGACATTTCACGATATATGGATTAAGATTATATACGAAGTTGAACGTTTGCGGGAGAATCGATATAACCGAAAACGACAAGACGAGGAGGAGCTATTATGAGAAAATGGAAGCGATTTGTAAGCGGGCTGCTTGCAGGAGCAATGGTACTTGGTTTGACTGCATGTAGCCAAAGCGGTGGTTTTAGCGGTTTTGGAGGCGGCAATAAGGAGACCGATAACAATCCTGCAGTTAGTGCGAAAGCGGATATATCTTCTGCCAAGGAAAGTGTATATCGTCTGGAGAATTTTGATTTGAGTAAATTGGCCACGGGAAGCGATGCTTCTGTGATAAAGGCTCTCGTGGAGGATGAAAAGGTTTACGCAGTTTTACGTGTTTATGATGAGAACTGGCAGGCCGGTTATCAGCTGATCAGTATGAATCAGGATGGTACGGATTTGCAGACCTATGAGTTCCAGACAGAGCCGGAAGGAGAGAGCGAACAGGTTAATGACGTGATGGAGCCTGTAGCAGAAGGGGGCGTTTCAAATACTTACGAGTATGTGGGTTTTAACTCCTTTATTTTGGAGGATGGATGCCTGTATGCTCAGAAGAGTTATAGTTTTGAAGACTATTCTGATCCGGACAATTATGTGTATGAGCGACAGGAAAGTATTGTTTGCTGGGATTTAGAGGGCAAATTACTCTGGGAAACCGTTGTTCCTATTTTGGGACAGGATGAGTCCTGGTATTATGTTAATGCAATGACAATGCTGTCCAGCGGCAATATCGGTCTTTTGATCAGTGGTGATGAAAATGGTCTGGTTGAAGTTAAGCAGGATGGTACAGTCAGCGAGATCAGACCCATGGAGAATCTGAAAGATTATTTTGCCAATCCCGGTGTAAGTATTCCCATGGCTGACGGCAAGCTTTTGCTTACATACTATGACAAAAACTGGACTTCCTGTTCTGTGGTAACCTATGAGATTAATCAGGACAAGATTTCTGCACCTTTTCCTTTGCCCGCTACCATGACTTATAGCGGTATGAGCAATCTCTGTGTAGACGAGAAGGGTGATATGATATATTGTGGCGCTGATGGTGTGTACAAGTATCATATCGGAGATATGGAGTCCAAGCTTTTGATGAGCTTTGTAAACTCTGATTTGAACATTACTTATCTGGATGCTATTCTGCCCTTGAACAGGGAGCAGTTTATTGCATTCTATTCTGAATACGATGAGAAAGATTATAAGAGAAGTGTTCTGGGCGGTATGTTTACGAAAGTGGCTCCTGAGGATATTCCTGACAAGGAGATTCTGGTGTTGGGTGGCTACTATGTAAACAGCGATATTACCAAGCGTGTTGTGGAATATAATAAATCCAGCAACACCCATCGTATTACCATTAAGGATTACAGCCAGTATAATACCAATGAGGATTATTCAGCAGGCAAAACCCAGCTTAATAATGATATTATTGCGGGTAATATGCCGGATATCCTGGTAGTAGATCCTTACCAGATTAAGATTGAAAGTTATGCATCCAAGGGGCTTTTGGCTGATGTAGGGGACCTTATGGCAAAAGATTCAGAGATTTCGGCCAATACCTATATGGAGAATGTTTTTGAAGCTTGCAAGATCAATGACACTCTTTATGAGATTGTACCTGCATTCTATGTGACTACTTATGCAGCTAAGTCATCCATTGTGGGAGACAAAACCAATTGGTCCATGGAGGAGGCAAGAGCAATCCTTGACCGCATGCCCGAGGGTACCAGTCTCTTTGGAGATATGACGCGTGATTCCTTTATGTATACCATGATGGAAACCTGCGGAAGTGATTTTGTGGATGTTTCTACGGGTAAGTGTAATTTCAATTCTCCTGAGTTTATTGCAATGATGGAGTATGCCAAAACACTTCCGGAGAGCACGGAAGGTGCTTATGATGATGACTGGTACTTGCGTTATGAGTCCCAGTATCGTGAAGAACGTGTGCTTTTGTATAATTGTTATATCAGCAGCATGCAGAATATGGTATATACCATCAATGGTTCCTTTGGTGAGGATATCAGCCTGATCGGTATGCCTACTTCCGGTGGTCAGGGTGCTGCATTGCATATTCCTACCTCTTATGTATTGTCTGCCCAGTCTGAGAATTTAGACGTGGCATGGGACTTTATGAAGTATTATTTGACTGATGAATATCAGGATACCATTGATTGGCAGCTTCCTGTAAGCAAGTCACATTTTGATAAGCTTGCAGCAAAGGCTACCGACAAGAATAAGTATACAGATGCTGATGGTGTAGAAGTGGTAGAGGATTATACTTATTGGATTAATGATGAAAGTATTGTAATTGATCCCCTCACAAAGGAGCAGGTTGACGAGATTAGTCAGTATATTGCCGGTATTACCACCAAAGCCTATAACAACAATGATGTAACCAACATTATTTCAGAAGAAATGCCTGCATTTTATGAAGGTCAGAAGAGTGCAGCTGAGGTTGCGGATGTTATTCAGAGCCGAATTCAGCTTTATGTGAACGAGAATCGATAAAGGAGAATTCTGTAAATGACAGGGAAGTGTTATGTGATTGGAGCGGGTGACCTGACCATGGGAGAGCTTGCTCCGGGAGAAGAGGATTATGTCATTGCGGTGGACGGAGGGTTTAGTTACTGCGGTATTCTGAACGTGGAACCTGACGTGATTATCGGTGATTTTGATTCGTTGGTGCCCGGAGAGTTTCAGGTGTTAAATCAGCTTCGAGAAGAGATTCCGGACCGTATCATTACCCTTCCCTGTGAAAAGGATGATACAGACATGTTGGCAGCGTTAAAGCATGGGTTGTCGCTGGGATACCGGGATTTTCGGATTCTTGGAGGTACCGGCGGCCGCTTTGACCATACCCTTGCCAATATTCAGTGTCTGCTTTATCTGAAGAATCAGGGCGCAGTGGGATATCTGGTAGACGGTACCGGCATGATGTTTGTGATTCAGAATGAGGCTATTCATTTGAACCGCAATCTGGAAGGGTATCTGTCCTTGTTCAGTCTGGGCAAAGAAGCGAAGGGTGTAACCATTGAAAATATGAAATATCCTGTGAAGGATTACCGGATGACTAATGATTACCCCATAGGCATCAGCAATGAATTTATCGGTGAAGAAGCTGTTATTACGGTGGAAGACGGAGAACTGGTGTGCATGATCCAGTACGTAGAATAACCCTTGCCAGGCAAGGGTTATTTTTTGTCAACATCGATTACGGCGTAGTAGGTGGAATTGATGGCTTTTATTTTGTAAGACAGGATTTCAGTGAGAGCCTGGTCGGTGAGTTTGTAGTCAAAGGGCGCCACCACATCAAAGATTAAATTGGTGTGGGTGGGGCCTTTTACAATGCGAAAATCATGCATGGTAAGCACCGGGTCGGTGGCGTTTAGTACGTTTAGCACCATTGTGCGCAAGCGGTCGGTTTCCGGGTCGTTGACACAGACAGGGTCCATATGTATCACGGCGGTACACTGCAGACGGTCGCGAAGCTTGTGTTCAATTAAATCTACCAGGTCGTGCATCTCTAAAATGTTGCCGTCGGCGGGAACTTCTGCATGAAGGGACAGGTGAACACGTCCGGGACCGTAATTGTGAACCATCATGTCGTGGATGTCAATGATACCATCGTGAGACAGGACGATATTGGTAACTTCTTGGACAAATTCAGGGTCAGGTGCCTGACCAAGCAGGGGATTGATGGTATCGGCAGCTGCTTTTATGCCGGCAATAAAGATAAAGATTGCTACGGCCAGTCCACAGATACCGTCCACCTGTAAATCGGTAAAGTGAGCTACCAGCAGGGAAATTAATACAACTGTAGTAGCGCACATATCGCTTAAACTGTCGGTGGCGGTGGCTTTCATGGCCACAGATTGGATTTTGTTGCCGATATTGCGGTTATAAATGGCCACGTAGCATTTGATGCATACGGAGGCAACCAGAATCAGTACGATGACAGGGGTGCATTCCGTGGGTTCAGGATGCGCAATCTTCTGAACAGAGGACTTTAACAGTTCAAAGGCCATCAAAATAATCAGAAAGGCAACTACCAGACCGGAAATGTACTCGAAGCGTCCGTGTCCGAAAGGATGGTCGGAATCCGGTTTCTGGCCGGCCAGCTTAAATCCAATCAATGTTACAATGGAGGATGCGGCGTCAGACAGATTATTGAAGGCATCTGCGGTTATAGCGATGGAACCGCTAAGGATACCTGCCATAAATTTAGCTGCGAACAATACAAGATTTAAGAAAATCCCCATGGCACCGCAAAGCATGCCATAGGCCTGTCGAACCTTGGGATGATCGGTTTCTTTATGATGTTTAATAAATATTCGCGCCAGGCATGTAATCATACTTACAAATTCTCCTGATTATATATTTTCAGATAATTGTAAAACAATGGAAAGAAAAAAACAATACTTATTTCTCTTGTGGAAATATATGGGGAATGGTATAATAATATCAAATGCAGTTGTATACCGAAAGGTACCACAGAAATGGAGAAGCGTATGCAAGAGAGAAGAAAGAGTAAGAGAAGTCCTTTACAGTCCAGATTGGTAATTACACGTATTGATGATAATGTGACAGAAGAAGTAGCAATTGATGTGTGTGACCTTTCCAAGGGTGGCATCGGTTTTACTTGTGATGCGATTTTGCAGATTGGTTCTATCTACGAGTCTTATCTGACTATTTGGACCAAGGAGGTATTGCATGCCTTTGTTCAGATTGTGAGAATTGAGATGAAGGACAGTGGCTATTCTTATGGTGCCAGCTTTGTGGGGCTGCCTGAGATGGATGCTTCCAGAATTGGTGTTTACCAGACTGTTAATGAGGAATCATAATTTTCGAAACGGATATTTTATATGGGATATAAGCAGAGCGCAGCTATTAATTTAGCTGCGCTCGTATATTGTATAGCCTTTGTTTTTCAGAAGTTCTTTGGCTGTGCGGATGGTGGCCTCATCATAGAACTCGATGCGGAGCACGCCGCCTTCAGATTCACGGTTGTGGGCAATGCCGATGTTTTTAATGCTGATATCGTTTTCTGCCATCAGGGTAGCAATGGTAGCCAGGGAACCGGGCTTATCTGCAATATCAATTTGCATGGCATAGTCTTTTTTGATGGGGCCGCTGGAGACATTGATAAAGGAGTCTCTGTAAATTCGGGCGTTGTCAAAAAAACTGTGTAATTCGGGCGCATCCTTGGCATCCAGCTTCTCGCGGATGGCACACAGTGCATTTATGTAATCTGTAAGCAGAGCAGAAATGTTCTCAGTGTTGGTCAGACAAATCTGCTGCCACATATCGGCGGAGGAAGATGCGATGCGGGTAATGTCTTTAAAGCCGCCGGCAGCTACCATTTTCATAATGCCGTCCTCTGAGTCGGAGGCTTCTACCAGATTGACCAAAGCGGATGCAATTACATGAGGCAGATGGCTGATGGCTGCAGTGACATAATCGTGATGCTTGCAGTCCAAAATCAGAGGGATAGCACCAAGGGTACTTACCAGATCCCGATAGGCTTCCACCTTTCCTTGGGCAACGGTGGCTGTGGGGGTTAGGATATAGTAGGCGTTTTCTAAAAGAATCGCTTTGGAGTTGACATAGCCTACGCGTTCGCTGCCTGCCATGGGATGGCCGCCGATAAAACGGGAATCCAGACCGGCGGCAGTGATAGCCTCGTGGATACCGGTTTTAACGCTGCCCACATCTGTCAGAAGACAATCTTCGGAAACAATATCTTTGATAATCTTTAAGTTGTCATCATTTTTCTGTACCGGAGCACATAAAAATAAATAATCACAGGGGGCGAAACTTTCGTCGATGCCTTCTGCAGCAATATTGATTACGCCGTCCTGCAGCGCTGTCTGCAGGGCGATTTTGTTGATGTCATATGCAATTATTTGGGACTGGGGGAGCTTTTCGCGAATGGCCCTTGCAATGGAGCCGCCGATCAGTCCCAAACCGATAAAGCCAAAGGTTTGTGTATTCATAAATGCCTCACTCTCTGCAGGTAAAACCGACAGTTTTGGCCCGCAAATATCCTTATATGTTGTACTATAACACGTTAAAGTGTGAAAATCAACAGCCTTTTGTTTAAAAAATTTGAATTTTTCCATACAAAAACACCAACAATTACTTGTATTTTTGTAAAATATTTAGTAAAATAAGCTATAGGGTTTGAAAAAGCGGGTTACAAAACTGTTGATTCCCCTAAAAAGACTTAAAAATCGGAGGGCAACACATGAAAGTTTATACAACTGACAAGATTCGTAACGTAGTACTGTTAGGACATGGCGGAAGTGGTAAGACCAGTCTTGCAGAGGCAATGGCATACCTTTCCGGTATTACCTCCCGTATGGGTAAGGTTGCAGACGGCAATACCGTCAGCGATTACAGTAAGGAAGAGCAGAAGAGACAGTTTTCCATCAGTACTTCCGTAATCCCTATTGAGTGGGAAGGTTACAAAATTAATATTCTGGATGCACCCGGTTACTTTGACTTTGTAGGTGAAGCAGAGGAGGCAATTAGCGCGGCAGGAGCAGCAATTATCGTTGTTAACGGTAAGGCCGGCATCGAGGTTGGTACCCAGAAGGCATGGGATTTGTGCGAAAAGTATAAGATCCCCCGTTTTATTTATGTTTCCAACATGGACGTGGACAATGCTTCCTTCCGTCAGGTAGTGGAGGACATGACTGAAATGTACGGCAAGAAGATGGCTCCTTTCCATCTGCCCATCCGTGAAGATGAGAAGTTCGTAGGTTACATTAATGTAATTACTGAGACCGGTAACCGTTGGCAGGGTAAGGAAGTTGTTGCATGTGACGTACCTGAGTACAATAAGCCCAATCTGCAGATTTGCCGTGACACCCTTATGGAAGCTGTTGCAGAGACCAGTGAGGAATTTATGGAGCGTTACTTCGGTGGCGAGACCTTCTCTGAGGCTGAGATTCGTGCAGCGCTTCGTACCAATGTATGTGATGGCAGTATCGTGCCTATGACCATGGGTTCCAATACATTATGTCAGGGTGTTTATACCTTGCTGGATGATATTATCAAATACATGCCCAGCCCTGAGAACCGTGAGGTTGCAGGTATTAACATGAAGACCAATGAGATTTATCATGCTGATTATGATTTCTCCAAGGCGAAATCCGCATATGTGTGGAAGACTCTGGTAGATCCCTTCATTGGTAAGTATTCCCTGATTAAGGTAAATTCCGGTGTGCTTAAGGCGGATGATGTGCTTTACAATGTAGATAAGGATATTGAGGAGAAGATTGGTAAGCTGTATGTGCTTCAGGGTAATAAGCCCATCGAGGTTCCTGAGCTTCATGCCGGCGATATTGGTGCTTTGGCAAAATTGACCGGTGCCCGTACCGGTAACAGCTTGTCTACTAAGGCAACCACTATTAAGTTCGGCCAGGCAGAGCTTTCCACACCTTATACATACATGCGTTATAAGCCTGTAAACAAGGGTGATGTAGATAAACTTTCTCAGGCACTTCAGAAGCTTGGTCATGAGGACCAGACCATGAAGGTTGTCAATGACGCAGAGAACCGACAGATGCTTCTGTATGGTATGGGTGACCAGCATCTTGAGGTTATTGTCAGCAGACTTTTGAATGAATATAAGGTTGAGGTTGAACTGAGCAAGCCTAAGATTGCTTACAGAGAGACCGTTAAGAAGACTTCCGATGTGGAATACAAGTATAAGAAGCAGTCCGGCGGACATGGTCAGTACGGTCACGTTAAGATGCGTTTCTCCCCTGCAGATGATTTGGAGATTCCTTATGTGTTTGAGCAGGAAGTTGTGGGTGGCGCAGTTCCCAAGAACTTCTTCCCTGCAGTGGAGAAGGGCTTGCAGGATTCTGTAGTGAAG
>JAZQFO010000033.1:0-2874 GCA_045539535.1 Acetatifactor sp. | reverse complement strand
TAAGACGGATTTGGTGAAGAAAATCCTACAGGAGGAGCCGGAAACTTCGGTGACGATACCCGTGGAAAAGAGTAATCATTGGACTGCTGAAAAGAAGCTACATACACAGATGAATCAAAAGGAGTTTTTCTACTGCGAATGTGTGCAGATTGAGAATGCCAGATATATCAAGCTGGATGAATATGTGGCGGATATCAGTAAGCTGACGGCAGTGATTTCCGATGACCAGATTAACAGTCTTACCTATATGATTGAGGGGCTGTTGGGAGAGAAGGATACCAATAAGGATTTGTATGAGAGGTGCCGGCAGCAGGTGGATAGCTTGTTTGAGAATACGGGGTCTACCATATTGTCCTTTTCCCATAAGTATGAGCTGTGGCTGGAGAATGTGAGACCCTTGGATTTGCTGATGGCGGTTAGCAGACTGCGGGTGTAAAAAAGGCACAATGACAGTAACTTAATAAAAGTTGACAAATTATTTATTCTTTTTTATAATTAGAATAGCGTGGCACTTTAGGGCGTTAGTGTAGCAAAATAACAGAAAGAGGTGTAAGGAATGAAACTGAAGAAGAGTCTTATGAGGGTACTGTCCATTGTGCTGGCAGCCTTGCTTATATGGGTGCCTATGGGAGACCTGGGGGCGGTACAGGCTGCATCGGGAGATGTAGTAAATATACCGGATCCCGAATTAAAAAGATATTTCTGTGAGAAGCTTGGCAAAGAAGCCGGTGCTGAGATTACAGAAGGTGATTTGGCAGGGTTTACTTCAATAAAGATAGTATATTATGATTATGATGTGAAGGATTTGACAGGATTAGAGTATTGCACGAATTTGGAGACGCTGTATGTTTGGTGTGAAGAGATTACGGCTGCACCTGATTGTTCCAATATGCCGAATTTAAAAGAGGTGACTTTATTTAGGAGTGATGTGTTGTCGGATATTTCGGGTCTTGCTAATTGTCACAATCTTACATATGTAGAATTAGAGGGCGCATATGCCCTGGAAGATATTACACCACTCAAAGGGAAAACAGGAATCACTTATTTGGGTCTGGAAAAAGTGGCTATTACAGAGGAAAATAAGCAGGGATACATGGAAACAGTATCTTCCTTAGTGAATATGCAAGATATTTCCTTTAATTACTGTGATTTGGCGGATGAACACATGTCCATGCTTGATTCAATGACTAATCTGAAAAGACTTGAGATGGGGATGTGTGAGGTTACTAATCTTGACTTTTTGTTGCCCCATAAAGATACATTAGATGAATTAACAATACATAGTAATCCAGTCAAAAATAATTCGGTTGATGTATTGAAACAAATGAAGAACTTAGAAGCATTAGGGGTGGGCAGTACTAATATTACGGATTTCTCCTTTATATCACATTTGCCGAAATTGACAAATGATTCTATACGTTATGCAGAATGGCAAGAATGGGAACATTTTCCGACTAGGGTTTACGCAACCCTACATCGTGCGGTAGAAGGTGATAGTTTTGTTATTGAGAATGTGGTAAGAGATGAAAACGGCAATCCGGTAGCACCTGAACCATCAGATGGATATTCATATAATGCCGCTACGAATGAGATTACAATTCCTGTGTCGAACATTGATAATTCATGGGGAGATTTAGAAAATAGGGTATATTATAAGTTAATAATGACATCTCAAACCGGTGACCAGTTGTATGCAACGATTTCTGTAAATGTGAATGTTCTTATGATAACCGATCAGCCTCAAAGCATAGAGATTAGGCAGGGAAAGGATCACGCTTTTTCTGTGTATACTGTTGGTAGGGATAAAACATATCAGTGGTATAAAGATGGGGTTGCGATTCCCGGTGCTACAACCTATCAATTGTTTTTGAATGATGTCACAAAAGCAGATGAGGGTAGCTATTATGTTGTCGTAACCAAGAAGAATCCTGAGGATTTATCTGCGCCACTTACACTTACCAGTGATGCAGCTACTCTTACTGTTACAATACCTATTAATATTACCAAACAACCTAATGATGTTACATTGTTAGAGGGCGGAAGTACTGTTTTAAGTGTCGAAGCAACGGGTGAAGGCACGTTGGCTTATCAATGGTATAAAGGAAGTCAGATGATACCAAATGCGGATTTAGCTTCATTGACATTGAATAATGTAAGTACAGGTGATGCCGGCGAATATAAGGTAGTGATTAGTTGCTTGGGAGAGGAAATAACTAGCCGAACAGCTACAGTTACAGTAGATAAGAAGCTGACAATTACACAGCAACCTGTAAGTGCCTTAATAATTGAGGGCGATGCATTTAGCCTTACGACAGAAGCGGTAGGTGCAGGAACCTTAAGCTATCAGTGGTATAAAGGAAGCGAAGCTATCAGTGGTGCAACTGCCTCAACTTTGAAGGTAACCAATGCAGCATTAGCTGATGCCGGTGAATATAAGGTAGTAGTAACCGACAAGAATGGAAGTGTGACCAGTACCGTAGCAGAGGTGACAGTAGAGAAAAAGTTAGAGATTACTACTCATCCTGCAAATACTACAATTATTGAAGGAAAGAACGGAAGCCTCAGTGTAGTAGCAGTGGGTGAAGGTACTATAAGCTATCAATGGTATAAGGGAAGCGAAGCCATCAGCGGAGCAACTGCAGCTACCTTGAGCCTGAATGACGTGGCATTAAGCGACGCCGGCGAATACAAGGTAGTAGTAACCGACAGAAACGGAAGCCAGACCAGTAACGTGGCTAAGGTCACCGTAGAAAAGAAACTGGAGATTACCACCAATCCTGCGGATACCACAATTATCGAAGGAAATAACGGAAACCTCAGTGTAGTGGCGGTAGGTGAAGGCACCTTAAGCTACCAGTGGTATAAGGGAAGCGA
>JAZQFO010000032.1:0-11116 GCA_045539535.1 Acetatifactor sp. | reverse complement strand
TGAGGTGACACTTTATTTTTTGAAAAGGTTGCTCTTAAGCAATCACATGAATCCAACCTTCAGGTGCCTCAATTCTGCCCATCTGGATACCGGTCAAGGTATCATAGAGCTTCTTGGTCACAGGGCCCATCTCGCTCATACCACTGGGCAGGCAGATTTCTGTACCATGGTCAACAATCTTACCAACAGGAGAAATAACCGCTGCAGTACCGCAAAGACCACACTCTGCAAAATCCTTAAGCTCGTCAAGATATACTTCTCTCTCCTCAACCTCCAAGCCCAAATACTCCTTAGCAACATGCATCAGGGAACGGCGTGTAATAGAAGGCAAAATGGTATCGGACTTAGGTGTAACCACCTTATTATCCTTGGTTACAAACAGGAAGTTTGCACCGCCGGTCTCCTCCACCTTGGTACGGGTCTTGGAATCAAGATACATATTCTCATCATAACCGTTGTGATGAGCGGTTACGATTGCATGCAGACTCATTGCATAGTTCAAACCTGCCTTGATGTGGCCGGTTCCGTTAGGCGCTGCACGGTCAAAATCACTTACACACAAGGTCAGAGGCTTTACACCACCCTTGAAGTAAGGTCCTACAGGAGTACACAGAATACGGAACTGATACTCATCTGCAGGTTTCACACCAATAACAGGATTAGAGCCGAAAAGATAAGGACGCACGTACAAAGTTGCACCACTTCCAAAAGGCGGTACATACGCTGCATTAGCAGCCACAACCTTAGTTACAGCCTCTACAAAACGTCCTTCAGGCAAAGTAGCCATCTCAAGTCTTGCTGCGGAATCATTCAGTCTTGCAGCATTTAAGTCAGGACGGAAGGTCACAATACGACCTTCCTCCGTGGTATATGCCTTAAGGCCCTCGAATACAGTCTGTGCATACTGCAGCACACCGGCACATTCATTCAGTACCACATTGGGATCCTGGGTAAGCACACCCTCATCCCATGCGCCATTCTTATAATTGGATACATATCTGTAATCCGTCTGAACATATCCGAAGCCCAAATTGCCCCAGTCAATATTTTTCTTTTCCATCGGTATTCCTTCTTTCCTTTGATTGTAGTTTCGCTAAATTTTATTATTATACTTTTGCATTCAAAAGTCAATGATTAATGCGAAACCAATCCAGAAAAAATCTTGTGATAATATGCTGAAAGCAGATACACCACAATTCCCACTCCCATGGATAATGTGATATAGTTGGCCAGGATTATGGTTGTGTTTAAATAAATCACCACTCCCGTCAAGATAACCATCTGCAACGTATATCCCCAGTATTTTCCAGCCATCCAAAAAGCATACTTTAGCGTACGAGCCACAGGATTTACAAATTTGGCCTGTATTGCAAAGGCATAGAGCATAGTCATAGCATATGGAATAAAAAGTGCCAATACCCCATAACGTATAAGCTTCCCCGCTCCTGTTCCCATCTTGCTGCACACAACCAAATCAATCAGTAAAACACCACCTACAATCACAAACAGTAAAAAAATCACCGTAGCCTGTTTAAAGTTCTCTTTGAAGGAATGGAAAAAATTCCGTGTAACACGTTCATCCTTGTCCCTGAATTTCATGCAACTATAACACAGTGCCGTAGTGGAGGCACCGATGGTCACAACCGGCAACGAACACACAAGCCACAATAGGTGCAACCACCAGATATACCCCACTTTGGTCATAAACCGAAAAACAACATTGTCAGGACTGAACATTCTCTCAAGCATTTTGTTATGTACCTCTCCTATTGAAGATTCCCTATCCGCGTGCTCCTATTTAACCCTTTACACCACCTGCTGCAATTCCGTCAACAAACTGGTCCTGAGCAGCAAAGAAAATTGCCAAGGAAGGAATAATGGATATCAGCGATGTAGCAAGCACACGGTTCCACTCAAATCCGGTGTCCGCATCCATGGACAGCTTAACAAAGATAGCTGCCGGATAATTGGCTGGTGTTTTTACATAGAGCAAAGGTCCCATGAAATCATTAGATGACCACATAAACTGGAATAATGCACAAGACACCAGGGCCGGTAATAACATAGGTACAATTACGTGTATCAGGCTTTGCACCACATTACATCCGTCAATTTTAGCAGCCTCTTCCAGTTCCTTTGGAATATTACGCATAAACTGTATCAGCATGAATACAAAATAGGTATCCGTTGCAAACAATGTGGGCACAATCAAGGGCAGGTATAGGTTGGAGTCAACCCAACCCAGCTTGGTAAACAGAATAAACTGCGGTACATTTAATACTACCTGAGGGAGGAATAATGTGGACATCAGCACCGCAAACAAAAATCCTCTGCCCTTGAATTTAAAACGCCCAAATCCATAGGCGGTCAGTGTTGCTGACACCAGCGTAAAAATCACCTTGGGAATTACGTAGGAATAGGTATTCAGCATGGATTTCCAAATATTAATATCGCCGCCGTAACTGTTCATGGCGTTTTTGTAACCATTCAGCGTAGGTTCTTTGGGAAAAATACCGATTCCGGAAAAAATCTCCAGATTGTTTTTAAATGTAGCTCCTACCATCCACAAAAGAGGGTAAACCATGACAATACCTACTACTATCAGCACAAAGTATCTGATAAAAGTTTGAAATTTTCTTTTCTTTTTCATGTCACCATCTACCTCGCTTCCTCATCTGAATAGTAAACCCAATATTTCTGACTCAGGAATGCAATGACCGTGAATATCAGAAGAATGATAAACATTACCCACGCCATGGCACTTGCCATACCCATTTCATAATTCTTGAATGCACTATTGTAAATCAACAATGAAATCAAGGTCGTTGAATTTCTGGGGCCACCCTGTGTGATAATATAGGGACCATTGAACTCTTGGAAAGCCTGACAAAGCTGTGTTACCAGATTGTAAAAAATAATCGGCGAAATCATAGGCAATGTAATAGAGAAAAACTGTCGCCACTTACCTGCACCATCAATATACGCAGCCTCATACAACTCTGTGGGCACACCCTTTAAAGCTGCCAAAAAAATTACCATAGCAGAACCAAACTGCCATACTCTTAAAAGACAAATGACAAAAAGGGACCATGACGGATCGGACAACCAACTGGGGCCATCCACTCCAAATACCGACAGAAATGTGTTCAACAATCCATCATCCTTAAAGATTGCTTTCCACAAAACTGCAATCGCCACACTACCTCCCAAAATAGAGGGAATGTAATAGGCTGTGCGAAAAAATTTAACACCCTTTATCTTAAAATTCAGGATATATGCGATAAACAATGCCACCACCAGCTTTAAGGGAACGGTCATAAAGCTGTACTGGAAGGTAACCTTCAGCGCCTTAAGAATCTTGGGCGTGGTGAATATTTCAACATAGTTATCCAATGTGAATTTTGATATACCATCAAAAAGCTGGTAATCCGTAAAGCTGTAATACAGCGAAGATGCAAAGGGATACAATTTAAACACGAGAAACCCAATCAACCAGGGGATAATAAATGCAAATCCCACATTATCCTTGAGAAATTTTTTAAAGCTCCTTTTCTTTCTCATGATTTATCTCCCTTCAGACAATTACTTACTAAGTTCTTCTGTAATACCGTCAATCAATACCTCAGCTGCATCTTCGATAGAGTAATCCCCATAGCTTAAGCCAGCCATCGCATCATAATACACACCGTCAGTACTCTTTAAGGATGCTGCCTCAAACTTGGGATCAAGAGGGAAAGCAACCCAATCCAAAACCTTGCCATTTGCCTCTGCAACAACCTCGTTTAACAGTCCCTGCTCCATACAATTTGCCAGAGCCGCTTCACTAAGAGGAATACCTCTCTCAGAAGCCATGATGGTGGTGCCCTCCTGTTCATTTAACAGGAAATTCAAAAACATTGCCGCCTCCTTGGGATGCTCACAAGTTTCAGAGATTGCAAAGCCTAAAGAAACCTTGGAGTAACCACCCTGATACTCACCCATATCTGCAAAATAGTCACCTACTACAAATTCCTGACCATCTTCCATTGCGGCACTAAACTTGCTGGCGGAGGAGTCCCATTCGAAAATACCTGCATAAGTACCATTCATCCATTTAGGATTTTTATCCAGAGATTCTGCGCCATCACCCAAAATAGTCTGGATGGAAGGTGTAACATGTGCATCCTCCAGAGACTGAATAAACTCAAGTCCAACCTGGATCTCCTCCGCCGTATATTGAAGCTCTCCATCCTCTACCCATGACTTGCCATATACAGACTCCAGATAATACACCATCAGAATCATTCTGTCATACTCACCCAATACAAGGGGATAATAATCATTACCAAGAGCGGTCTTGAAAGTCTCGCCTGCTGCCATCAACTCTGCAAGACTGGTAGGTACACCAATACCCGCTTTATCAAAAGTACTCTTGTTCCAATAAAAAATTCTACCGGTCATAGACACCGGTACTGCCTGCAGTTCATCTGCAACCACACACTGATCAAGTGCATTTTGGGAATATTGACTCAAATCAAGTATACTTGACACCTGATTCAGATCCAAAAACGCCCCGCCATCACTGCTGTAGGAAGTCAGCCAGTTCCAGTTTACCTGATTTACATCAGGCGCTGTATCCGTGGCAAACATCGTTGCCATAGAATCTTCCCAACCACTCCATGTGCCGTATGTAGCCTCTACCTCAATACCGGGATACTTGGCCTCAAATGCATCGATAGCCGCCAAAGTAGCCTCATGTCTTGAGTCACCACCCCACCAGGAAAAGGTCAGCGTACACTCCTCATAGTCACCGTCCGCCTCCACTACAACAGTTTCCTTGGAAACGCTCTCTGCAGAAGCAGGCTTATCTGCCTTCTGTGCGTTTCCGGCGCCTGTGCTGCCGCATGCCACCATAGACATGCTCATTGCAGCCACCAGACCAAGTGCTACAAATCTCTTTAATTTTTTCATAATACTCTCCTTCTCTGTAGATAAATGAATAGTTTCTATTTTCACACTTCCTGCCGTTCCTCTCAGGAAGTACAAAAACCAAATATTTCCTTTTCGCTTATCATGGTCTTATTTTAGCACACAAGCAGTGGCTTTTCTTCCATTCAGCTGCATACTTGTTTTCATTTTTTAGATTTCAAGCATTTACCCAGTGGCATTCAGATGCTATAATTATCTTGTTGCAAATAACGATACCTACAGATATTATAAGGAGAAAATACAATGCCCCTTCCTTTAAAACCGGGATACAATTTTAACTTTGAAAGAATCATCCGTCCTTCTCATTATGAGATGACGTCCGCAGAAGCTTATACGGATTTCTATGGGATTTCATATATGGTAAGCGGAGACAGACTGATTTACTCCCCTACCTTTACCACCATCGCTCAAGCCGGAGATATGGTCTTCATACCCAAAAATGTATACCGTCGCACCACCTATATTTCCAACGAACCCTATGAACGTATTTTGTTAAAATTTTCAGATTCTATGATTGAGGATTTGCTCAAGACAATCGGCCTATCCAATTTTGAAGAATTATGCCAGGAACATGTGATTCATTTTGACAAGAACACCCAAACAGAAGTTTATAGTATCCTTAGAGAAATGGAACAGGAATGGAATTCCTACAACGAACATTCAGAACTTTTATTGAAAGGTCTACTTAACAAGCTGATTATCACCACTCTCAGAAAACGTATCATCAGCGGCGTAAACATGTTAAATTGGGAAAAAAAACACGACTGCCTCGCCAATGCGATTAAATACATCAAAATACATCTGCGTAATAATCCTTCATTGGAAGAGACAGCCGCCAATATCAATATCT
Source organism: Acetatifactor sp. (assembly GCA_045539535.1). Lineage (GTDB taxonomy): Bacteria > Bacillota > Clostridia > Lachnospirales > Lachnospiraceae > Acetatifactor. The sequence goes on along the minus strand of JAZQFO010000032.1, from coordinate 5,298 downwards.
CTACATCTTATTTATCAAAACTGTTTGTAAACCGCCTGCACACGCCCTATTCCGCCTTTGTGCTGAATGAGAAAATTGCGCTTGCAAGAAAACTTTTGGTGGATTCCAAGCTAAGCATGACGGAAATTGCCTTTGAGGCCGGTTTTTCCAGCAGTGCTTATTTCAGTGATTGCTTCAAGCGTGTGATGGGAACCTCACCCCTACAGTACCGCAAACAGAACCGCTAAGCCTTCTTTTTCCTTTCATATTTCAGGAAATAATAGGCAATGTCAAAATAGGTCTGCTCGTCGCTCTCTGCAGTAATCTCCCACTCATCATCTTCGTCCAGATTGGGGAAATATGCATCTGCCTGGTATGTGTGATCTATCTTGGTCACATGAGCCACATCACAGTAAGGTAACAGCTGCTTGTACACACTGTCACCGCCGATGATGTAAATATCTTCATCGGCATATTTTTTCAGTTCCTCCAAAAGCTCTTCCACAGAATGAACCACAATGGCATCCTTCACCTGATAAGAAGGATTCTTGGAAAGAATAATATTGGTTCTGTTCTTTAACGGAAGGCCCTGGGGAAATGTCTCCAGGGTCTTTCTGCCCAGCACCACAACCTTACCGGTGGTTTCCTCTCTAAAATGCTTATGGTCATTGGGAATGCGAATTAAAAGCTCATTCTTGTTACCAATAGCCCAATTCTCATCTACTGCTACAATTAAATTCATGATAATCTCCTTTAAATTGCGATGGGAATATTCAAAATCTGCTCACCGTGCTCATAATTGTCCACACGCACATCATTTCTGGTAAACTGATAAAAATCCTTGATGTCAGGATTCAGCCAGAAGGTAGGTGCCGGCTTGGGTTCACGACTGATTAATTCTTTTATCACCGGAATATGTCTGTCATAGATATGAGCATCTGCAATCACATGCACAAATTCTCCCACATACATGTCACACACCTGGGCCAGCATATGCACCAGCACTGCATACTGCACCACATTCCAGTTATTTGCTGCCAGCACATCCTGGGAACGCTGATTGAGAATCGCATTCAAAGTCAGCTTGTCCTCTCCCGGACGCTGGGTCACATTAAAGGTCATGCTGTATGCACAAGGATACAGATTCATCTCGTGCAAATCCTGATGCACATAGATATTGGTCATGATTCGACGACTGAAGGGATTGTTCTTCAAATCATAAATCACACGGTCCACCTGGTCCATCATGCCTTCTTTGTACTGGTGTTTTACACCCAGCTGATATCCGTAGGCCTTACCAATGGAACCACTCTCATCCGCCCACTCATCCCAAATATGGCTGTGTAAGTCGTTAATATTGTTGGACTTCTGCTGCCAAATCCAAAGTATCTCATCCGTAGCGGATTTCAGCGCTGTGCGGCGCAGGGTCATAATAGGGAACTCCTTGCGCAAATCATAACGGTTTACCACTCCAAAACGCTTAATGGTATAAGCAGGAGTGCCATCCGGCCAATGGGGTCTTACCTTCTCTCCCTCAGTACTGGTGCCGTTTTCCAGAATATCACGGCACATATTGATAAATAAAGTATCTGCGTAACTCATATCTTCTCCTCTATTCCCACTTATCACAAATGGAATTAATCTGGTCGGCAAACTTGGCCATATCCTTATTAGCAAGCCCATCGCTTTTGGTAATCAAAGCCATCAGGCGCTGACCCGCAGCAACCAGTCTTGCATAAACACCCGTTGCAGGTTTCGCCTTCTTCTTGATCATCATGGGTTCTGCCTCATACAGGAACTTATTGCTCAGCAAATCAAACTCCGTACCACTGTAAGGCGCATAGGCCCTCTGGCCGTGCTCAATCTTCAGACACTCCGCAAAGGAAACACAAACGGAGTCCTCACCATGGACCACAAACACCTTCTTGGGCTTTTCCTCAAAGGCCTCCAGCCATTCAATCAGACCTTCCTTATCCGCATGACCGCTAAGACCTGCCATCTGCGTAATCTTGGCCCGCACTTGGATGGGCTCACCGAAAAGCTTTACCTCTTCCGCACCCTCAATAATATGTCTTCCCAAAGTGCCAATGGACTGATAGCCTACAAACAAAATCGTACACTCCGGTCTCCAGAGATTATGTTTCAAGTGATGTCTGATACGACCTGCCTCACACATACCGGACGCGGAAATAATTACCTTAGGCTTATCACAGAAATTAATTGCCTTGGATTCCTCACTGGTAATAGAAAGCTTAAGTCCTGCAAAGGATATGGGATTAATACCCTCCCGCACAAGTGCCATAGCAGCTTCATCAAAACACTCCAGACGATTTTCCTGGAACACTCCCGTAGCCTCCACCGCCATAGGACTGTCCACATACACCAGGAAATCCTCATGCCCCTTAATCAACCGGTCTACCTTAATCTGGCGCAGGAAATAGAGCATCTCCTGAGTTCTGCCTACTGCAAAGGAAGGAATCACCACATTACCGCCCTTATCAAAGGTCTCCTGCAAAACAGCAGCCAATTCCTTTACATAATCCAATCTCTCCTTGGGATGCAATCTGTCCCCGTAGGTGGACTCCATTACCACATAATCTGCCTGGGCAGTAGGAATCGGATCTCTTAACAGAGGTTGGTTTTTATTGCCGATATCGCCGGAAAATACAATCTTTTTCGTATAGCCGTTCTCCGTAAGCCACACTTCAATACTGGCGCTTCCCAACAAATGTCCAATATCCGTAAAGCGAATCTTCACGCCCTCACAAACCTCAATCTCTCTGTCATAATGACAAGGTACAATACGCTTGATAACACCATCTGCATCCTCCATGGTATACAAAGGATCCTGCGGTGCATTATTGCCGCCTCTCTTTGCCTTACGATTGCGCCACTCCGCCTCCATCATCTGAATATGTGCGCAGTCACGGAGCATAATACTGCACAGGTCTGCAGATGCATCTGTCATATATACATGACCTCTGAAGCCCTTTGCATAAAGAAGCGGAAGCAAACCCGAATGATCCACATGGGCATGAGTCAGAAATACATAGTCAATCATGGCCTCGTCCACAGGCAGCTCTACATTTTCAAAGGTATTCACACCCTGTTCCATACCGTAGTCCACCAGTATATGCTTGTCATTGACCTCCAGATAATGACAGCTTCCGGTAACCTCATGTGCAGCTCCGATAAACATTAATTTCATACACATTCCTCCTTATTTCAGCGCATTTGCCGTCTCATAGAAATGATAGTACATACCCTTTAAAGCAAGCAGTTCTTCGTGTTTACCTTCCTCCACAATTCCCTCCTCCGTCAACACCAGAATACGGTCTGAGTTGCGGATACTGGAAAGTCTGTGGGCTATGGTAAGCGTGGTACGTCCCTCCGAAAGCTTGGAAAGGGACTGAGCCACTGCAAATTCACTTTCATTGTCCAAGGCCGATGTGGCCTCATCCAGAATAATAATGGGCGGATTTTTCAAAAACACACGGGAAATACTGATTCGTTGCTTCTGTCCCCCGGACAGCTTCACGCCCCGTTCTCCTACATAGGTGTCATATCCATCCTTAAGACCCATTATAAATTCATGGGCTCCGGCACGCTTAGCCGCTTCCATTACTTCCTCCCTGTAAGCTCCCGGCCTGCCATATACAATATTCTCAAAAATCGTTCCCGAGAACAAATACACATCCTGCTGTACCACACCGATGTTGCTGCGCAGGCTTTTTAACGTAAAGTGCCGTACATCCTCCCCATCCAATGTAATCCGTCCATGGGTCACATCATAAAATCTGGGAATCAGATTGCACAGGGTAGTCTTGCCGCCACCGGAGGGTCCCACAATGGCTACCTTCTCTCCGGCTTTAATCGAAAGGTTTAAATCACGGAAGACTCTGTTGTGGTCATCCGGATATTCAAAACTTACCTGTTCAAATACAATATCACCCTTGGGACTTACAAGCTCCACCGCATCCGGCTCATCAAAAATCTCAATGTCCGCATCAATAATCTCTAAAAACCGCTCAATACCGGTCATGCCGCGCTGGAACTGCTCTGCGAACTCAATAATTCTGCGAATGGTAGCAATCATCGTAGACACATAAAGCAGATAAGCCACCAAATCACCGGGCGCAATCATACCCTTTACCATAAAATATCCGCCCGCCACCAATACAGTCAGATACATCAGTCCGTCAAACACTCTGACTGTGGTGTGAAAAAGTCCCATATAACGATAGGTTCTCTCTTTAATATTAAAAAAGGTTTGATTATCACGGCCAAACTTCTCATTTTCCACAGCCTCATTGGTAAAGGCCTTTACCACCTTATGTCCAAGAAGACTGTCCTCTATCCGTGCATTCAGCTCTCCAATCTGGCTGCGCTGCTTTCTGAATGTAGCCCGAAGCCTTAAGTTTAATGGCAAACACACCGCCACCATCACCGGCACCCACAGAAAAATAATAACCGTAAGGGGCAAATTAATCCTTGCCAATATCACAAAAGAAATCGTTAGCTTAATAAATCCAATAAAGAACTCTTCAGGACAGTGATGGGCAAATTCCGTCACATCAAACAAGTCGTTGGTGATGCGACCCATAATCTGTCCTACCTTGGTATTGTTGTAATAGGTATCAGACAGCTTCTGCAAATGATTGTAGGCGTCCCGACGCATATCCGTCTCTATTCTTGCACCCATCACATGCCCCACATCTGCCATGTAATATGCCGCCAAAGCATCAATAATGCGAAGCACCAGATATAACAGCCCCAACTTGCCAATGGTACCTACTGACAGCGCTGCCAGATCCCTAAGCCCTTCATTGGTGATGTAACGCATAATCAGTGGTAACACCAACTCACACACCGTTGTGAGTGCCGCACAGAATAAATCCATCACCAAGGTTCCGCCGTAGCTTCGATAATATGGCGCGAACCGCTTAATCAATTCTTTACTTGTATACCGCTTTGCCTCCAATACTTTCTTCCTTCCCTTTTCATCTATCTTACTTACTATTTTAGTATAAGATACACTCCTACGCAAGGCTAGAAAAAATTTTCAAAATAAGTATTGACATTTAATCAAACATGTAGTAAAGTATTATTTGTTCGTAAGAACACATGCGCGAGTGGCTCAGCGGTGGAGCACCTCCTTGCCAAGGAGGGGGTCGCGGGTTCGATCCCCGTCTCGCGCTCTCAGGAAAGACAAAAAAGAACATCCGATGGATGTTCTTTTTTTGTCTTTTGAGGCACAGCCGTGCCTCAAAGTTCGATCTTCTCCGCTCCGCTCCGGTCCGCGCAGGGCCGAGGTCCCCC
>JAZQFO010000031.1:0-15198 GCA_045539535.1 Acetatifactor sp. | reverse complement strand
TGTGGGCGGTATGGTTGTATCTGTTTTGATGGGTATTATTCTCACGTTGCCTATCAGCTCTGCAGCAATCGGCGTTGCCATGAGTTTGAGCGGTCTTGCGGCAGGTGCAGCAACTGTGGGTTGTTGTTGTAATATGGTTGGCTTTGCAGTAGCAAGCTACAGAGAGAATAAGCTTGGCGGTCTGATTGCTCAGGGTGTGGGAACTTCTATGCTTCAGGTGCCTAATATTGTGAAGAAGCCGGTTATCTGGTTGCCTGCAATTGTGTCAAGTGCGATTTTGGGCCCGGTGGCTTCCGCAGCATTACATATGACCAGTACTCCCGTGGGTTCTGGTATGGGTTCAGCCGGATTTGTGGGTCAGTTTGCGGCATATGGTTCTATGGTGGCAGATGGTATGAGTAGCGGTGCTGCCATTGGACTGATTGTGCTGATGCACTTTGTTTTGCCCGGTCTCATCAGCTTTGGCGTATCAGAGCTGATGCGTAAAATAGGATGGATTCAGTTCGGAGATATGAAGTTGGATGTATAAACAATCCTTAAGAATTTTTGGCTAAAACTGCCAAAAATAAAGAATTGAATTTGATAAATCCGATAGAAAAAAAGAAAAGTTATTGGGAAAATATTACAAAAATATTAAGATAATGTTGCTGATAAAAGTCACCTATGGTACAATTGTTGAAGTTTACCGGAGGTGACTTTTTATGGCAAAAAAGAAGCATGAGACCAAGATAAACAAGGATGTTGAGGACAAAGAGTTAGAAAAGAAAGAAGAACCGAAGGCAGAGGAACCGAAAACGGAGGAACCGAAGACGGAGGAACCAAAAGCTGAGGAGGCTAAGGCAGAAGACGCAGCTGTGGAAAGTAAAGATAAAGTTGCAAAAAAAGCCAAGGTGAATCACTTCGTGTTTGTAACTACCGGAGAAGAGGACGAGGAGTTGAACCGTTATCAGGTAAGACCCTGGCTTCTTTGGCTGGTAATTGTGGTGCTCTGTATTGTTTTGGGTGCGACGTTGGGATACATCTCTTACGAGGAGACCATTTGGCAGGCTGTGGATAAGAGAAGCGATGAACAGGTCGCTACTATTAAGAGCCTGGAAGAGAAGAATGCGTTGTTGGAGCAGGAGAAGCTGGCTTTGGAGACAGAGATTGTGGGCTTGAATGAGACTGTGCAGATCCTGAGCGAAACGGTAAGTCAGAAGACGCAGAGTGAAAGTGATTTGAAGGCACAGATTGAAAAGCAGAGTATGCCTACGGAGTTTCCGCTTAATGGTTCGGCATCCATGAAGGAGACTACCATTGATGATGCGCCTATCTGTGTGTTTGATGCATCGGTGGGAAGTGCGGTGGTTGCAACCGCAAGCGGTAGCGTTATCGGTGTGAAGGATGATGCAAAATACGTGCACAGTATTTGGGTGGACCACGGCAATGGCTATGTAACAATTTACAGAAATGCCGGGGAGCCCAGAGTACAGGTGGGTGATTCCGTAGTGTGCGGTACGGCGCTCTATATTATTGAGGAGCGCAAGGAGGATATGGGCTATCAGATGATGAAAGATGATGCTTATATTAATCCTATGGAGCTTATGTCGATTAACGGATAATCAAAATATAAAAAGCGTAAATTCGGATGCAGCAGTTCGGATTTGCGCTTTTTTAGTTGCTGAATAGTGTGGATTGTTATAGAATAAGATTAGAAACAAATACAAGGAGCGGTACAGATGAATATTACGTCATACAATGAGAAAACCAGATATCTGATGCCTCTTGGAATGGCTATTCTAAAGGGCGGATACTATATTGCGTCCGCAGATGAGTATTTATATAAGTTTCTGGATATGAATGGGGACCGGACCTTTACGGAGCTGATTCATCCGGATGACAGACAGCTGTTTTTGGAGGCCGCGTCCAAGGTGGAAGAGCAGACTCAGTATGTTTTGGTGCGTTTTCTTACCATTGAGACCAACTATAAGTATATGCTGCTTCGCCTAAAACCGGATAAATTTGTGGTGGACGGTTTTCGCTGTATTGAGGTTTATGTGTCGGATATTATCTCGGCCATGGAAAAGCACATGATAAACCGTGTAAACCTTACCAAATACAGACGAGTGATGTGTCTTGCGGAGTATCTGTACTTTGACTATGAGAAGAAGACCAACCATATCAATATTTACATGTATGCCAATGATAAGAATTACATGTTTTTCTCAGATAATTTGGATGTATGGCGGGAACAGATGCTGGGAGAGTATCTGTGGAAGGAAACAGAAAAACGTAAATTTGAGACGCTGTATGGATGTATTAAGGACGGTCTGGATGATTTCAAGATTCAGCTGGCTACCACATTTTTTTCGAAGGCAAAAAGAAGTGATTCTGTGTTGGTATCAGGAAGTGTTTTCTTTGATACGGACGGGACTAAGATGGTCACCGGATTGATTAAGCTCAATGCCGGTGTTATTGAAAAGCCTTATTATACCACGGAGGCCAGCAAGGACTCCGCTACCGGTCTTATGAACAAGCGTGCCATTATGGAGTATGCGGCAATGAAAATTGCGGAGGCCAAGGATAAGCAGCTTGCCCTGATGGTGGTGGATATTGATGATTTCAAAAATGTCAATGATTCCTTTGGACATCTGTTTGGAGATCAGGTGATTTTCAGGGTCGCAGAGACCATTAAGCGGGTTGTGGGTATCAGAGGTACGGTGGCCAGATTCGGCGGCGATGAATTTGTGGTGCTTTTGGAGGATTTCGGAAGCGAAGCACTGGAATATATTATAAAAACCATGTACGGAGAAATCGGGCTTTTATTCAAGGATTCTCATGAGAGCCTGCATGTGACTATTTCTACAGGTGTGTCAAGCTATCCCAAGGATGGCAGAACCTATGAGGCGTTATTCCAAAAGGCAGATAAGGCGTTGTATATTGCCAAGGGCAATGGCAAGAACAACTATGTGTTCTACGATGATGTGGAGCATGGCAATATAGAGCTTTTGAATGAACGTCGAAGAATGAAGGGCTTGCAATCAATCGGTACAAGGGCCAATCGTTCCCAGCTTTATTCGGAGATTATCTTGGCACTGGCCAATGGAAGCGGAACGGAAGTGCTTTCTTTGGCGGGTAAGATTTGTGATTTGTTTGATGTGGATGGAATTGCAGTTTACCAGGGAGAGGAGCTGAAGTGTATTTTCCGTTTGGGTCAGTACGGTTATGAGCTGGAGCGGTTTAGTTTGTTGGAGAATCCTGATTTTACGGCATTGATTAATGAGGATGACTCTGTGGTAATAGAAGATATCCGCCAAATGACGGATTTGTCCTTTTATGAGAACTATCATAGGCTGGAGGTAAATTCCAATCTGATTTGTATTTATCGGCCGGAGGGAAGGGTGAAGGGGCTAATCAGCTTCGATGTGTTTAACGCAGCCAGACAATGGAATGAGATGGAGCTGATTGCGTTAAATGCAGTGGGCAAATTAATTCTGCAGAAATTATGTGAATAAGCCTGATATATGAAAACTGCCGGCGGAGGATTCCGTCGGCAGTTTGTTGTTGCGTTATTCTTGATTGTTTAATCTTTCGAAGATCAATTCATAACCGTCATTGCCATAGGTAAGAGAGCGGTTTACACGGCTGATGGTAGCAGTGGAGGCACCGGTTTTCTCGGCAATCTCCAGATAGGTTTTGTGCTCCTTAAGCATGGAGGCAACCTCAAAACGCTGGGAAAGGGAGAGTAATTCGTTTACGGTACACAAATCCTCAAAAAAGCTGTAACATTCTTCTCTGGTTTTCAGACACAAAACTGCATCAAATAAAGCGTCAACGGCTTCTGTTTTAATTTTCTTATTCATAGGAATACCTCATCTGATTTGCTTTTATACTTTAAAATTTTAGAACTTTACTTCATGAACCTACATGTGCATTTTAACACACTAAAACCGTAAAGTAAATAGTAAAAAAATCAAAAAAATAGTTGCTATGTAGTTTTTAATACTATATACTGTATTATAGATTGTTTTGAAAATGGAAATATGTTTAAAATACATGGGGGATGATGATTTGACGCTCAATACAGAAGATTTATTGAATAGTATATTGGCAAGCCTTGACCGAATCGACTACATTAAGCCGTCGGATATTCCGAATATTGACCTCTATATGGATCAGGTGACCACCTTTATGGACAGTCGTTTGCGTTCCGGTATGCGCAATCCGGGAGAGGACAAGGTGCTTACTAAGACTATGATTAACAACTATGCCAAGAATGATTTGCTGCCGCCTCCGGTGAAGAAGAAATATTCCAAGGAGCATGTGTTGCTTTTAATTTTTATTTATTACTACAAGGGTGTTTTGTCAATCAATGATATTCAGACGCTTTTGGAGCCTATTACCGCGCATTTCTTCCAGAATGGACAGGACTTTGATTTGGAGAGTATTTACCAGGAGGTATTTCATCTGGAGAAGGGCCAGATTGAGGTGATGAAGGCGGATGTAGTTGAAAAGTTCAAGCTGGCAGAGCAGACTTTTACAGATGCACCCGAGGAGCATCAGGAGTTTCTGCGACAGTTTTCCTTTGTGTGCCTTTTGAGTTTTGATGTATATTTGAAGCGTCTGATGATCGAAAAGATTGTAGACGGTATGCGCGAGAAAAAAGACAAGTAAGATAAAAGTAGGATTTAGAATGAAGATTTGTATGGATTTGCATACCCACACCATTGTCTGTGGGCATGGGTACAGTACATTAAAAGAAAACATTGAGGCTGCACAGGCGTGTGGCCTTTCCTTTTTGGGATTGAGCGAGCATGCGCCGGGGATGCCGGGCGGGTCCCATCCATATTTTTTTAGCAATTACAAGTGTATTCCCAGAGAATATGACGGAATGCGCCTGTTATGCGGCGTGGAGGCTAATATCACAGATTATGAGGGGGCGCTTGATATGGAGGAGTGGCTGCTTGAGCGGATGGATTATGTGATAGCCAGCATGCATATTCCTTGTATAAAACCCGGGACAGTTGAGGAGAATACCCGTGCCTGTGTGAAAGCCATGGAAAATCCTTATGTGAAGATTTTGGGGCATCCGGATGACTCCAGATATCCCTTGGATTATGAGGTGCTTGTTCAGGCAGCTAAAAGAGAATCGGTTTTATTGGAGCTTAACAATTCTTCCCTGAACCCCGGTTCGGCCAGACAAAACGGCAGAGAGAATGTGATACAACTTCTTAAGACCTGTAAAAAATATGATGCACCGATTATCCTTGGCTCAGACAGTCATATCTGTTATACCATTGGCAGGTTTGACAGAGCCCTTGAATTGGTGGAAGAGGTGGATTTTCCCAAAGAGTTGATATTGAATTATTATCCGGAGCAGATTGGTCGGGTATTGAACCGTTCCCTGGGATAAGCAGGATTTTGTCTTGCTAAATAATGGGAACAGGACTATAATAAGCACATAGGCGGGGCAGTTTTGTATCCCGGATAAATAAGGAGTGGCCAAAGGCCAGGCAGGAGGACATATGAAGGATTCTAATTGCGGATATTGTATGAGAGGCGAGATTTTGGAGAAATTCGGAATCTTTATCTGTGAGCTGGAGGTTTCCAGTCTGATTTTGTTTAAGGAGCAGTCCAAGCCCGGAAGATGTATCGTGGCTTACAAGGATCATGTCAGCGAAATTGTAGATATCAGTGACGAGGAGAGAAATAAATTCTTTGCGGATGTAAACCGCGCAGCTAAGGCGATTCATGCTGCATTTAAGCCCAATAAGCTCAATTACGGTGCATACGGCGATACAGGTTGTCATTTGCATTTCCATCTTGTTCCCAAGTATGAGGGTCAGGATGAATGGGGCGGCATTTTCCAGATGAATCCCGGCAAAACTTATCTCACCGATGATGAGTATGCAGAGATGATTGAGAAGATTAAAGCGAATCTGTAAGTTGGAGTAGTCCCAATTTGTTTATATGGGTTATGGATGTTTATAGATGTTTAGGCGCCATATTCCCTACCATAGGACCTTGAAAAACGTCGGCACTTAGATTGCGTACTGTGCAATCTTATGTGCCGTTACGCTTTTTCACGGAGTGGAAACGTTCCTATGTAGGGGATATGGCGCCTTAAACATTGAATGACTTATAAAACCATATAAACAAATTGGGATGATACAAGGTGTCTGTAGTGATACAGGCACCTTTTTTTATTGGGGTCATAACATAATCCGAAAGCAGATGATTCTGTGGAGGAAAAATTGTGAAGAAATTAAAGAAGCTTTGCGCACTGCTTATGGCAGGCGTGCTTCCTGTGCTGGCCCTTGCAGGGTGTGGAGATAAGGACGGGAAGGAGAATGCATCCAAGGATATGACCAAGGTTGTATTAAACGAAGTGGCTCATTCTGTTTTTTATGCGCCTATGTATGTGGCCATTGAAGAGGGGTACTTTGCCCAGGAAGGAATTGATCTGGAGCTGGTTACCGGATTTGGTGCAGATAAGACCATGACAGCAGTGCTTACCGGAGAAGCTGATATCGGCTTTATGGGATGTGAGAGTAGTGTGTATACCTATGCAGGCGGTACGGAAGACTATGTGGTGAATTTTGCTCAGCTGACTCAGAGGGCGGGGAATTTCCTGGTATCCAGAGAGCCTATTGAAGATTTTACATGGGATATGCTTAAAGGCAAGGATGTGCTGGGTGGCAGAGCAGGTGGCATGCCTGAGATGGTGTTTGAGTATATTCTTCTGAAAAACAATATTGACCCGGCTGTGGATGTGCAGATAGACCAGGGAATTGATTTTGGTTCTACTGCGGCGGCATTTTCCGGTGGTCAGGGAGACTTTACCGTGGAATTTGAGCCTCATGCCACAATGCTTGAGCAAAAAGGAGACGGATATGTAGTGGCATCACTGGGAGAGGACTCCGGTTATGTGCCTTACACTTCCTTTTCTGCTAAGAAGAGTTATATTGAAGCTAATCCGGAGGTGGTGCAGTCTTTTGTTAATGCACTTCAAAAAGGAATGGATTATGTGGGTTCACACACACCGGAGGAGATTGCTAAGGTTATTGCTCCTCAGTTTGCTGAGACTGATATGGATACACTCACCAAAATCGTGGAGAGGTATCATTCGCAGGATACCTGGAAGAGCGACCTGGTGTTTGAGCAGGAAAGCTTTGATCTGCTCCAGAATATCCTGATGGAGTTTGATGTGCAGGAAGAAAAGGTGCCTTATGAGGATTTGGTAAATACGGAATTTGCAAAAGAGGCTGCAAAATAGGCTGCAAAATAATAAATGCAGGTCTTTCCTACAAAGCAAAAGAAGAGGTTGTCCGCTGTGCGGGCAACCTCTTTGCAGTCATTGCGTTTAGTTTACATTGGATTCATCGATGTGTATGTTTTTGATGGCCCAAAGCTGCAGGGCTTTGGCGTTGGTGCTGATTTTTTCCAATGCTTCCAAAATCTCATTGAAGGTGTCCAATTCATTGGCGTCGATTACACCGTCCTCGGAAATTGCGATAAGAGAGGCACGCAGGGAATCAATATCCTTCAGAGAACCCAGCGCCTTCAGAGCCAATCTGTCAAAGTCATCAATGACAACCTCGCGGACACTGCCTTTACCGATGGGACATTCCCTTGCACAGTATGCATTGCACAGCTCAGGGGTATTGTACACCTCAGCCATGGTCTTAACCTCTTCAGGATAAGGGGCGATGGTGTCCAACTCGATACGGGCCAGTCTGGTGCGGTCAATACCCAATAGTTCGGCTGCCTTTTCGCGGCTTCCTAAAGCGGCGCGAATATCCTCGGGCAGGGGTTGTGTTTCGCTATTAGGGTCCAAAGTGCCCTCTGCGGCCTCGCAACGTGCGAGATAATACATATTATCGGCTGCTTTTGTAGCTTTTTTTCCCATGTCAAATCTCTTCCTTTATGTTAATATACTTATTGAGAAAACAATTCATGTTTCTAGTTTAGTCGAATTTGAAAGATTTGTAAAGAATATTGTGAAAACAGTTGAGCAAATCGTAAAAATTTGGTAAAATGAAATAGAATTGGTTTCTACTAACAAATTACAATGGAGGATATGCAAAATGGGATTGATTCAAGTTGCAAAAGAAGCAATCGGCAGCGTAATTGCTGATCAGTATGCAGAGTATTTCTACTGCGATTCTCTTTCCGATGAAGTGTTAATGGTCAAAGGACAGAAGAGTACGAAGAACCAGAATAAGGGAAATGATGAGATTATTTCTGATGGTTCTATCATCGCGGTGAACGAAGGCCAGGCTATGATTATCGTAGATCAGGGCGGAATTGTGGAGTTCTGTGCAACTCCCGGTGCATTTAAGTATGATACATCCAGCGAGCCCAGTATACTTAACGGTATTTTTACCGGCAATTTAGGCACAAGTGTTATAAATTCCTTTAAGGCTATGTGGTCACGAGGTGTTGGTGGCGGAGATCTGATGAAGGATCAGAGAGTTTACTTCTTCAACATCAAGGAGATTAAGGGCAACCTTTACGGAACCTCTAATCCGATTCCTTTCCGTATTTACGACAAGAATACCGGATTTGATATGGATACTGTACTTCGTTGTAACGGTGAGTATTCTTACAAGATTATTGATCCTTTGCTCTTCTACAAGAATGTGGCAGGCAATAAGAAGGCAGATTTCAGACGTTCTGAGCTGACCAGCATGATGAAAGCAGAGTTGATCACTGCACTGCAGCCTTCCTTGGCTAAGATCAGTGAAATGGGTATCCGTCCCAGCGGCATTCCCGGACATGTGGATGATTTGGTAAGCTTCCTGAATGTGGAACTGTCCGAGAAGTGGACCAATCTTCGCGGTATTCAGGTTGTGAGCATGACCATGAATCCTCCTTCCATTCCCGAAGAGGATAGTGCGACTCTCAAGGAACTGCAGAAGACCAAGGTGTTTACCGATCCCGGAATGGCAGGTGCACAGCTTGCTACTGCTCAGGCAGAGGCACTCAAGCTTGCTGCGGCTAATGAGGGAACCGGTGCGATGATGGGTCTTATGGGTATGAACATGACTAATATGGTTGGCGGTATGAACACCAATCAGCTGTATCAGATGAGCCAGCAGAATCAGCAGATGAATGCACAGAATCAGCAAATGATGAACCAGCAGCCTCAGATGCAGCCCATGGGCGCAGCAGTTCTTGGTTGGACCTGCGCATGCGGTCACGCAGATAACAGAAGTAAGTTCTGTTCCGAGTGTGGTGCGAAGAAGCCCGATGCAGCAGGCTGGACTTGTGCATGCGGTACTGTAAATCAGGGTAAGTTCTGTCCTGAGTGTGGTGCCAAGAAGCCTGAGGGAGCACCTCTTTACAAGTGCGACCAGTGTGGTTGGGAGCCCGAGGATCCTGCAAATCCTCCTAAGTTCTGCCCTGAGTGCGGAGATAAGTTCGACGAGAACGACAGACAGTAATTGATAAAATAACCGAAAGGTAAAATCGGCAGGCGGGGTAATCTCGCCTGCCCGATTTGGTATTTAAGAATATGAGTATAATGGTTGTAGTTATTTTGGTTTTGATTTTGATTATTATCCTGACATTGTGTATCGTTGGGTTTATTGTGTATAGAAAGGTAAAGCAGGTTTCGAATACCGTGAAGGGGTATTCCAGAGCGATTCTGGGTACGGAGAATCCCATCGAAGGTATCAAGCAGGTGGAGATGGTAGGATCGTCCATTCCTAAGTCCGTATCCGGGGCGACTCACCTTTATATGCCTCAGATTATGAAGGATTTTCCGGAGTTTCATCTGGACGAGATGAAGAGTCGTGCAGAGAATGTGCTGGTGTCGTATCTTCGCAGTATTGATGAGAATAATCCTACTCTTTTGACGGAAGGTTTAGAGGAGTTAAAGTCTGAACTGTCCATGCGGATTCAGATGAATCGGGAGAGAGGTGTCCGGGAGAACTATCAGCGGATTAATGTGCATCAGACAGAAATTTATCAGTATCGCAAGGCTAACGGGCGTGTGAGCGTGGTATTTCAGACTGCTGTGGAATACATACATTATGTGGAACAGGCCGGAAAACGGATTGCTGGCCGCTCAGATATAAAGACCCAGTCCAAATACAATGTGGAGCTTGTTTACATTCAGGATCGTGATGTTGTGGAGAATATGGGAGAGACGGGTGCAGGCTTAAACTGTCCCAATTGCGGTGCACCCTTAGAGCATTTGGGGGCCAAGGTTTGTAAATATTGTGATACACCGGTGGTTGAATTTAACATTCGCACCTGGAATTTTAGCTCGGTCAAGGAAGTGTAAGAGCGTATACAAAAGAAGGATAAATGGAGTTATTCATGAAAAGTGCAACAGCTGTAAATTATACAACTGAACAAGAAATGGATGCGTTAGTGCTGTTCTGCATGGAGCTTTTAGAAAATGTGCCGGATATCGCGTCAGCGCTTAAAATGTTAAGTGAGAGAGTCTGTGAGTTTTTTGATTTGGATGACGCAGTGTATTTGGAACATGACGGAGATGATTTACAGATTCTCCATCAGTGGAGTCGGGTGGATGGACAGAATTTTGCTCAGGGCATGTGTGAGCCGGGCGTGTATGAATGGAAGCTTCTGAAGCGTTTAGCCAGACCGGATGGCAGTATCGCGTGTAACCGACGGGATTTTGAAAGCGCGCAGATTGGAGAGTCCAAGACAGCACTTGTGGTGTTGTCAACTTCGGTGCGTGATTTTACGGGCAGTGTGGTATTTTCGGACCGTAAGAGTGAGCGTGATTGGGAGCCTGTTCGAAGCGCGCTTGTACGAATTGCTAACCAGATTTTTTATAAGCTGCGCACACTGAAAAAAGAAGAAGAAATCAGACGAACCATGGACTTGAAGCTGAATTATGACAGTCTCACAGGGCTTTTGGTCTATAATAAAATGTTAGATGATGTAAATGCGCATATTGAGCAGTATGGTGCGGAGGGAATTTGCTGTATTTATACAGATTTTTCCTGTTTTCATTATTACAAAGAAGTATATGGATATGAGCTTGGAGATACTGTGTTAAAGCAGTTTGCAAAGCAGTTAAAGGAAACGTATGAGGGAAGGGGAATATTTTGCCGCCTGACTTCTGATAATTTTGCCGGCTTTGTTCATGATGCGGATGTGGAAGCATGTGTGGCAGAGTATAGGGCTTTTACCCGTGCTTTTGCGGAGGAATGTAATCAGAAATATCCCAGGACCAATATGGTGCTGGCCACCGGTATTTATCCGGCAAGTGCCGGAGATGTCAGTGTGGCGGCCATGATTGACAATGCCAATGAGGCTCGCAAGAAGTGTAAAGAGCAGACTGCAGAGACGATGGTTCGTGTGTATACCGATGATTTGAAGCAGGAGCTGGAGAATATCAGAATGATTAATTCCAATATTCTAATGGGCCTGAAAAACAAGGAATTCCATGCCTATCTGCAGCCCAAGGTCAGCCTGGAGACCGGTAAGATTGCCGGTGCAGAGGCTTTGGTAAGATGGATGCGTCCGGATGGAAGGCAGGTAATGCCGGATGAATTTATCGGTATTGCGGAGCAGAACGGCTATATTACCAAGATTGATTTTGCAGTGCTTGAGCAGGTGCTTGAATATCTGGAGGAGGCGTTGGCTGCCGGAGAGGAAGTGGTTCCCATTTCCGTGAATTTCTCCAGACGCAATAATGAATTTGAAGAATTTGTACCCAGTGTGCTGGAGCGTTTGGATGCCCACAAGGTACCTCATGAGCTGATAGAGGCAGAGGTGACGGAGTCTGTGTTTATGGCAGATTTAAGCAAGGTGGGCGATAATATGAGTAAGTTCCGCAGAGAAGGTATTGAGGTGTCCGTGGATGATTTTGGAAGCGGATATTCTTCTCTGAATATTCTGGCAAAGGTGTCGGCAGACACCATTAAGCTGGACAAGTTGTTTTTAAACAGTGCCAAGAAGGATGAGAGAGGACTTACGGTAATTCGTCACCTGACACAGATGTTAAAGCAGCTGGGCTTTACTGTTATTGCGGAAGGCGTGGAGACGGAGGAACAGCTGGATTGGATGCGTATGGCGGATTGTGATTTGGTGCAGGGCTTTTATTATGCCAAGCCCATGAGCATTCCGGAGTTTCGTGTGTTTTTGCAAAATTTTAATGCCGGGACAAGGAGTTAGAAAGTAGTATGAGTATTTATGATACTTTGAATACGGAGCAAAAGGAGGCGGTCTGTCATGTAGACGGGCCTCTGCTTTTGTTGGCGGGTGCGGGAAGCGGCAAGACCAGAACCCTGACCCATAGAATTGCATATTTGATTGATGAAATGGGAGTGAATCCCTGGAATATCCTGGCCATTACTTTTACCAATAAAGCGGCCGGAGAGATGAGAGAACGTGTGGATCAGATTGTGGGCTTTGGGGCGGATCAGATTTGGGTCAGCACCTTCCACTCTACCTGTGTGCGTATTTTGCGCAGACATATTGACAGAATCGGATATGATACCTCATTTACCATCTATGACACGGATGATCAGAAGACGGTGATGAAGGGTGTTTGTAAGCGTCTGAATATTGATACCAAAATGTACAAGGAACGCAGTATTTTAAACGCAATTTCCGCTGCCAAGGATGATTTGGTGGATGTGCGGGAGTTTGAACTGAAGTCTGTGGGTGACTATCATAAGCAGACTATTGCCAGAGCTTACAGAGAGTATCAGGAAACCCTGAAAAAGAGTAATGCATTGGATTTTGACGATATTATTGTCAAGACGGTGGAGCTTTTTAAAAGCTGTCCTGAGGTGCTGGATTATTATCAGGAGCGTTTTAAATATATCATGGTGGATGAGTACCAGGATACCAATATGGCGCAGTTTGAGCTGATTCGCTTGCTTGCGGATAAGTATCGCAATCTTTGCGTGGTGGGTGACGATGACCAGTCCATCTATCGTTTCAGAGGTGCAAACATCCGCAACATTCTGGATTTTGAACTTCATTATCCTGAGGCGAGAGTGATTAAGCTGGAGCGTAATTACCGTTCCACCCAGACTATTCTGGATGCGGCCAATGCAGTGATTGCCAACAATGTGGGACGTAAGGACAAGGCTTTATGGACGGACAAGGGAGCCGGCAACCGGATTCATTTAAGACAGTTTGACAATGCCTACGAAGAGGCAGAGTATATTGCGGATGATATTCGTCACAAGGTGCGAAACGGTGAGGCAGAGTATAAAGAATTTGCAGTGCTTTACCGAACCAATGCCCAGGCCCGTCTTTTGGAGGAACGCATGGTGGTGGAGGGCATCCCCTACAGCGTTGTGGGTGGTGTGAATTTCTATGCCCGTGCGGAGATTAAGGATATTTTAGCCTATCTAAAGACTATTGATAACGGCAGGGATGATGTGGCTCTTAGACGAATTATCAATGTGCCCAAGAGAAGCATCGGTGCCACAACAGTGGAAAAGCTGGCAGACTATGCAGAAATGCATGATATCAGCATGTATGATGCAGCTTGTCAGGCGGAGGAGTTGGGGCTGGGAAGAGCAGCGTCCAAGATTACCGGATTTGTAAATCTGATCAGGGTGCTTCGAAGCGGCAGGGAGTCCTATGGGATTTCCGGCCTGATTCAGGCGATTATTGAGCATACGGATTATGTGGAGTATCTGCGCAGCCAGGATGAGGAGACTGCGGAAGACAGAATGGCCAATTTGGACGAACTTATCACCAAGGCGGTAAATTATGAGGAGACTCATGATGAAATCAGCCTGTCTGAATTCTTGGAAGAGGTTGCTTTGGTTGCGGATATTGATAATCTGGAGGATGGAGACAACAGGGTTGTATTGATGACGCTGCATTCTGCAAAGGGTTTGGAATTCCCCTATGTGTATCTGCCCGGCCTGGAGGATGGTCTGTTCCCCAGTTATATGAGTATCAAGACCGATGACAGAGAGGATATCGAGGAGGAGCGTCGTCTGGCTTATGTGGGTATTACCAGAGCAAGAGAGGATTTGACGATTACTTATGCGCGTATGCGTATGACCAGGGGTGAGACCCAGTATAATCCGGTAAGTCGTTTTGTGCGGGAGATTCCTTCAAATTTGATGGATAACACCATTCCCGGTACCAAGAGGGCGTCTGAGGTTTATGATAAGCTGGGGCTGGATTTGCCGGCAAGCTTGGGCGGTATCGGTGGTATGTCACGAGGTGTTTCCACTAATTACAGTTCGGCGGGCGGTATGGATAAGCCCAGAGCCTTTGTGAGGCCCAAGAAAACGGCTACGGCAGACAAGCCTTATATCGCAAGAGGTATGGGAGATTTAAACCAGATTGCCGGGATTCAGAAAGGATTTGCCAGTGAGGCACCCACAGATCTGGAATATGCAGAAGGTGACAGAGTGCGCCATGTGAAATACGGCGAAGGAACGGTTAAAAATATTGTGAAAGAACCCCGTGATTACAAGGTCACTGTAGAGTTTGATGCAGCAGGGCAGAAGGTTATGTATGCATCTTTTGCAAAATTAAAAAGAGTGTAGTAATTTTCATGAAAATGTGATATGCTAAGTAGGACAAAGTCTTTAAGAAAGGAAGGTACTATGGAAATGGAAAGATTGGGAAAAGCATTGGAGATGGCTAACGAGTTTAAGTTGAATGAGCTTCTGGGCAAAAAGGAAGAGGAAGCTAAGAAGAAAGCCAATATTGTTCTCTGGGTTCTTGCAATCATCGGTATCGTTGCAGCAGCTGCGGCAATCGGTTATGCAGTATATCGTTATTTGCATCCTGATTATCTTGAGGATTTTGATGATGAGTTCGAAGATGAATTCGACGATGATGATGACTTCTTCGAGGATGAGGGAGTGAACTAAACCCATGAAAAAAGGACAGGTATATGAGGGCATCGTAGAGCGGGTGGACTTTCCCGGCAAAGGCATTGTGCGTGTGGGAGAGGAAACTGCAGTTGTAAAGATGTGCCTGCCCGGTCAAAAGATTCGTTTTTCTGTGAGTAAAGTGCGTAAAGGGAAGGCGGAAGGAAGGTTTTTGGAGGTGCTGGAAAAGTCTCCTTTGGAAACCGGACATCCGTGTTCCCATTTTGGGTTGTGTGGGGGATGTACATATTTATCACTTCCCTACGAGGAGCAGCTGAAAATCAAAGAAGCACAGGTAAAACGGCTCTTGGACGGTGTGCTTACCGGCAGACAGGGCGAATGGATTTATGAAGGAATAAAAGGTAGTCCTAAGGAGTATGAG
>JAZQFO010000030.1:0-3236 GCA_045539535.1 Acetatifactor sp. | reverse complement strand
ATGGAAAAAGCAGTAGCAGTTGGTATCGGTATGGTAGGACCGGGGCGGATTGACGAGATTAATATTTTACAGGCCACCTATGAGGCTATGCGGGAGGCAATTGGTAAGTTAAATCCGGCTCCCACGCTTTTGTTAAATGATGCGGTGAAGATTCCCCAGGTGACAATTCCTCAGGTGTCCATTATCAAGGGTGATGCCAAGAGTATTTCTATCGGTGCGGCCAGTATTATTGCCAAGGTTACGAGAGACCGGTTGATGGTGGAGTATCACGAATTGTTCCCGGAGTATGATTTTGCAGGCAATAAGGGCTATGGAAGTGCAGCTCATATTGAGGCACTGAAAAAATACGGCCCGACTCCTATTCATAGAAGAAGTTTTATTAAGAATTTTATTTAATATTGGTTTTGCATTAGATGATTATTTGGAAAGGAACCCGGTATGAAGCTGACGGATGTGTTTCACAACGGACAACTGAAGAATACCAATACTCAGGCCGCCGGTCAGAGTGTGGCCTCGAATGGCCAGAGTGCGTCCGTAAGCCGGCAGATTCAGGCGCTTACACCCGGTCAGACCCTGCAGGGTGAGGTAGTTTCCAGAGAGGGCAATCAGGTGCAGATTCGCGTGGCAGATGATTTTGTACTGGAGGCTAAGGTAGACCAGAATATCAATCTGGAGGTGGGCAAGACCATGACCTTTGAGGTCAGAAATAATGGTCAGACCCTGCAGCTTAGTCCGCTTTTTGCTAATACAGCCACCGAGGCCAATGCCTTGAAGGCTTTGGAGATGGCCTCTTTGCCTGTGACACAGGATACGGTTGCCATGACGGGGCTTATGATGGAGGCGGGGCTTTCCATTGACAAAAATTCGCTGCAGCAGATGTTTCGGGAGGTAAATACCTATCCGGGTTCTAATATTTCTGATGTGGTGGATTTGCACCGCTTGGGGATGTCGGTCAATGAAGAGAATCTGAACCAGGTAAGTTCTTATAAGAATCTGACACATCAGTTGGTGGATGGTATGCATAATATTCAGCAGGGCCTGTCCGATACCATGGGTAACATGGTGGCGGATGGCAATGTGGAAGGGGCTGCCAAAATGTTTAATGAACTTTTGCAGTTGGTTCAAGGTGGAATGGATGGAGAGGTTACACTTTCGGAACAGGCTCAGGCAGCTTCTGGGAGTTTGTCTGTGGTAGAGGATGGAACCGAAAGTGCTTTAGGAAGCGTTTCGAAGGTGATTGCGGATGCATCCGTGATAATAGATGAGAATAATCTGCAGACCACAGCAGGGAATGCTACTGAGGCTGCGGATAATGCCAAAATGTCCGGCAACGCTCAGGCCGCTCAGCTTCAGGAGGCACTCTCTTCGGCGGTAAAGCAGCTTCAGGGTGGTGCAGATGAAGAACTTTTGAATATGCTGAAGGAACTTGGTGCCATGGCAGAAGGCGAAAATGGTGCTTCCGGAAACGTGTCCATGTTCTTGCAGGAATCGTTGGTTTCTGTTC
The DNA here is from genome assembly GCA_045539535.1 of Acetatifactor sp. Classification (GTDB taxonomy): domain Bacteria; phylum Bacillota; class Clostridia; order Lachnospirales; family Lachnospiraceae; genus Acetatifactor. Next base: position 1,732 of record JAZQFO010000030.1, on the reverse strand, counting down.
TGAAATCACAGCAGGGGAGCGGTTATACGGAATTGATCAATCAGCTATCCCAGGCGCTACAAAGCGGTTCGGTAACGGAACAGGCCAAGGCATTGGAGCAGCTTTTGACACAGGGCCTTAAGGACGGCAATAAAGCATTGCTTGAGACTTTGATAGGCCACAAGGATGCTAAAAATATTTTGTCGGACGGGTTGGCAAGACTTTGGACCATTACACCGGAGGATGTGGCAGATTCCGGCAAAGTGGAAGAATTATATACTCGATTAGACAAACAGTTAAAAAGCCTGAGTCATATATTAGAGCAGAGCGGGCAGGAGCAGTCGGCGGCATTTAAGGCTGTAAATAATATGTCTCAGAATGTGGATTTTCTGCAACAGTTAAATCAGGCATATACCTATGTTCAGTTGCCTTTACGTCTGCAAAACGGTGAGGCTCACGGTGATTTGTATGTGTATACCAATAAGCGGAATCTTTCTGCAAAGGATGGTCAAATTAGCGCGCTGCTGCATCTGGATATGGAGCATTTGGGGCCGGTGGATGTGTATGTGGCCATGCAGGCAGAACATGTGAATACCAGATTTTATGTGCAGGATGATGAGATGCTGGATTTTTTGGAACAGCATATGGATATTTTGACCCAGAGGCTGCAAAAAAGAGGCTATAACTGCGATTTTGCCATGCAGATCAGGGGTGCGGATGATCAAACAAGCGGTCTGCAGGGGCTTTTGGCCAAGGAGCAGGCCCAGCCCATTGCGCAGTATGCCTTTGATGTGAGAGCATAAGTGGAGAAAGCTATGGCAGAAGAGAAAAGGAACAAAATTAAACAGGCCATCGCGCTGGAATATAACCCGGCTGAAGATGCACCGAAGGTCATCGCCAGCGGTCGGGGCGCACTGGCTGAACGTATTATAGAAAAGGCCCAGGAAAGCGATGTGCCTATTCATCGGGATGATAAATTGGCAGACACCTTGTCCCGTCTGGAAATCGGTGATATGATTCCGCCGGAGCTTTATGAGGTGGTGGCTGAGATCCTGATATTTGTGGATTCTATGGATAAGTTAAAGAGCAAGGTAACCGGATAGGTTGCGATTTAAAGGGGGCTTGAGATCGGATGCAGGAGATGAATAAGCGTCAGATCGGAACAGATTATGAGGAGATTGCAGCTGCTTATCTGGAGCAGAAGGGGTATGTGATACTAGAGCGCAATTACCGCAATCCCCATGGAGAGATTGATATTATTGCAAGGACGGGAGAGTACGTGGTGTTTTGTGAGATTAAGTACCGCAAGGGCGCAAGCTTTGGTGATCCCCTGGAGGCTGTGGATGGGCGCAAGCAGCGCAGGATATCCAAGGTAGCACTGTATTACACGGCAGGTAAAAAGGCGCCGGCGAATGTGTTTTACAGATTTGATGTAATCGGAATCACTGGAGACGGTACCATACAGCATATAGAAAATGCGTTTGCATTTCAAAGGTAAGCGGATTTGTGAAAATAAGTAAATAATAGGAATGGAATCATGTATCAAATTGTCAGAAACAGTGCTTGGGACACTGAAATTATAAAACAAAATCAAGTAGGAGAGATGGAGTATCTTACCTTCCCGTCCATTGCTAAGACCGGTATGGTAGGACACCTTTTTACTACCAGGTTGGGTGGCGTAAGTACCGGAGATTGTGCAACTATGAACTTAAACTTCAGCCGCGGTGATGACAAGGAACATGTGCTGGAGAAT
>JAZQFO010000029.1:0-13069 GCA_045539535.1 Acetatifactor sp. | reverse complement strand
GGGTCTTAGAGAACTTACCTCCTATAAGTATACTGTAGAGGGTAATGGTCAGGTGCGCGGATAACATGATATGTTGCTAGAAAATAAGCATTGCACATTCTCTAAAAAGAGGATAAAATAGAAAAAGTTAGGAAAAGGAAGCGCGTAGATAAATGTGCTTCAGAATGGAGGAAGAAATGACCAAAATCAGAACAAGATACGCACCCAGTCCCACAGGACGTATGCATGTGGGCAACCTGCGTTCTGCATTATATGAGTTTTTGATTGCCAAGCATGAGGGCGGAGACTTTATGCTGCGTATTGAGGACACTGACCAGGAGCGTTTTGTGGAAGGCGCTACTGAGATTATTTATCGTACCCTTGAGAAGACCGGCTTGATTCATGATGAAGGTCCTGACAAGGACGGCGGTGTAGGTCCCTACGTTCAGAGTGAGCGTATGAAGACCGGTATTTACATGAAGTATGCCAAGGAGCTTGTTGAGAAGGGCGAGGCATATTATTGCTTCTGTGACAAGGAGCGTCTGGCTTCTCTCAAGACGGAGGTGGTAGAGGGCAAGGAAATCAGCATCTATGACAAGCACTGCCTGTCTCTTTCCAAGGAAGAGGTTGAGGCAAATCTTTCTGCAGGTAAGCCCTTTGTAATCCGCCAGAATATCCCCAATGAGGGCACCACGACCTTCCGTGATGAGCTTTATGGTGACATTACTGTGGAGAATGCAGAGCTGGACGACATGATTCTCATGAAGACCGATGGTTATCCCACTTACAATTTTGCAAACGTTGTGGACGACCATACCATGAATATTACCCATGTGGTAAGAGGAAATGAGTATCTTTCTTCCTCCCCCAAGTATCAGAGACTTTACGATGCATTTGGCTGGGAAAGTCCTGTTTACATTCATCTGCCTTTGATTACGGATGAGAACCACAAGAAGCTCTCTAAGAGAAGTGGTCATTCTTCCTTTGAGGACTTGATTGAGCAGGGCTTTGTGACAGAGGCCATTGTGAACTATATCGCACTTTTGGGCTGGAGTCCTGAGGACAATCGCGAGATTTTCACCTTGGACGAGCTTATCAAGGATTTTGACTATCACCGTATCAGCAAGTCCCCTGCGGTATTCGATATTGTGAAGCTTCGCTGGATGAACGGCGAGTACATTAAAGCCATGGACTTTGATGTGTTTTATGAGATGGCAGAGCCTTATTTGAAAGAGGTTCTTAAGAAGGACTTTGACCTTAAGAAGATTGCTAACATGGTGAAGACCCGTATTGAGGTGTTCCCTGATATTGCATCTCATGTGGATTTCTTTGAGGAGATGCCTGAGTATGACGTGGAGATGTACACCCACAAGAAGATGAAGACCAATGCGGAGACTTCACTTCAGGTGCTTAAGGATTTGCTTCCGGTTCTGGAGGCACAGGAGGATTACAGTAATGACGGGCTGTATGCAACCTTGTCCAAATATGTAGAGGAGGAGGGCGTGAAGAACGGCTATGTAATGTGGCCCATCCGTACCGCTGTCTCCGGCAAACAGATGACCCCTGCGGGCGCTACCGAGATTATGGAAGTGCTTGGCAAGGAGGAAAGTCTGAATCGTATCAGAAAGGGCATTGCACTGTTAGAAAATGCCTAAAAATCAAATGAATTCTTCACAGCTTCAGGCTGTGATGCACGGAGAGGGCCCTATGCTGGTATTGGCTGGGCCCGGCTCCGGTAAAACTACCGTCATAGTCAATCGTATTCTATATCTGATTCAAGAACATCAAATTCCCCCGGAAAACATATTAGTGGTCACATTTACCAAGGATGCAGCTCTTTCCATGCAAAATCGTTTTATACAGGAATCAAAAGGAAGCACAGCGGTGAATTTTGGCACTTTTCATTCTGTTTTCTATCATATTCTCCGGGACGCCGATTATTTTGGCTCCCATCAACAATCAAAGCTTTTCAATCAATCTCAAAAAAGACAAATTATCTTATCAATTCTTAAGGAAATTATTACTCAAAAAGAACAATATTACGACTTGGATACGCTGAAAGAGGATGCAGAAGGCTTTTTAAGTGCTATTGGTTTTTATAAAAATACCAGAGATGAAGCTGCTGCCCTTAAGAAACTTTCTGAAGGCTGGCGGGAACATTTTTCAAAGGTGTTTGAAGCCTTTAGAGGACGTATGCGCAAGGAAAAGGGCATAGATTTTGATGACATGGTCTATGAATGCCGGGAAATGTTTTTAAAGGATAAGGAGCGGTTAAGCTATTGGCAGAATCGTTTTCAATATATTCTGGTAGATGAGTTTCAGGACATTAATCCATTGCAGTATGAGGTAATAAAGCTTTTGGGAGCTAGACATAAGAATGTATTTGTGGTGGGAGATGACGATCAGGCTATTTATGGATTCCGCGGCTCAAAGCCAGCCTGTTTAAAACAGTTTCAAAAGGATTTTGACGCGAAACAAATCATATTAAATGCCAATTATAGAAGTTCAGAAGAAATCGTAAGGGCTGCGGGCAAGGTGATTTGCGAAAACAAAGACAGATTTTCCAAAGAGTGCTTTGCTGCAGGAGGTAATGCAGAACTTAAAAACAGTGTGGAAATCAACTGCTTTCAGAATCCTTCTGAAGAACATGAATGGATTAGAGCGGAATTGAGACATTTTATAGAGGGGAAGGAGACTTGCGCCGTACTGTTTCGGACCAATACCCAGATGCAGCGTGTGGCATCGGTGCTTGCCCGGGCGAATATTCCTTTTGATATGCGGGGCCAGACCGGTAATCCCTATGACCATTTTATCGCCAGAGATCTGATGGCGTATCTTCGATTTGCCAAAGGAGAGCGAAGCAGAGAGCTTTTCTTAAGGATTATGAACCGTCCGGTGCGTTACCTGGATCGAGAGGCGGTAGGAGAAATGAATCCCATAGATTTGGAGCGGTTACGAATCAATTATGCAAGAAGGGGACGCCCCACAGATGCCAGTACCATGCAAGAAATTGACGCGCTGCAGCATCAACTGACAGCTATGAAGCATATGTCTCCGGGCCCGGCGGTAATATATCTGTGTAAAGCTGTTGGATACGAGAAATATCTTAAGGAGAAAGCCGGAAACGCAGAGCAGTTGGAAGAATGGCTGGAGATGCTGGATTTTTTGAAGTCAGAAGCCGGGGAATTTCATAATTTGGATGAATGGATGAGTGCGCAGAGAAAGGTTTCCATGGAAGGATTGGGAAAGCGTGCGCGTAATTTGGTGGCTGATCAAACAAAGCCTTTGATTCATTTGATGACTGTCCATGCGTCCAAGGGATTGGAATTTGACCGGGTTATTATCCCGGATTGTAACGAGAAAATCTTTCCTCATGGTAATATGCCCGACGCAGAGGCTGTGGAAGAGGAGCGAAGAATCTTTTATGTGGGTATGACCAGGGCAAAAAAACGCCTGGAGCTTCTCTGCTTATCAGGCAGCAAAGAACGCCCCAGGGTTATGAGCCGGTTTCTGAATCCTCTAAAGGATTATTTACCGAAATAATTATTCCTCAACGATTTCGTCAAACTCACAGTTGTCCAGATACTCGTCAAATGCATCTGCAACCTTCTCGTATTCTTCATCATCAGCGATGTAGAGCAGTTCGGGTTCTTCGTTGGGATCATCGGGATTCTCGCTGTAACCGTAGAACCATACCTCGCCGTCCTCGTTTTCGCCCTTTTCATTCAAGGGAAGCAGTACAATATAGTCCTTATCCTCAACGGTAAGGATTGTGATAACCGCACAATTGACATTGGTACCGTCCTCTAATTCTAATTCAACGGTCATCTCTTCATCTTCGTAATCTTTCTGATTTGCCATGGCAATCTCCTTTCATGCAATCTTGCAAGTATTTTGGATAACTCAATTATAATTGCTTGTGATTTTTTGCGCAATACTATATAATTATTTTATCTGAAATTTAGGAGGCCGTAATGACCACATTGATGATAAATAGCATAAATCCGTATCCTTTGGGAGCGCATAAAATAGACAGTGCAGTACGTTTTTCTTTTGTTTCCGGGAGTGATGACTGCGGAGTGATACTGTATGACCGCAAGACGGGCAAGATGATTAGAAAAGTTGCTTTTACAGCAGATGAGCGTATTGGTAATGTATATTGTAAGTGTATAAATGACGTGGATGCGTCCCGGATTTCCTATCAGTTTTATGAAGGTGAAGAGCTTGTGCCGGACCGCTATGCCAGGGCCTTTATAGGGAAACAGCTTTTTGGCAAAGAACGCGGAGAGGTTGAATGGTGCGGTGTGATTCCATTGGAGTCTTTTGACTGGCAGGGAGATAAGAGACCGAAGCTTTCTTATGAGGAGAGCGTGGTTTATTGCGCTCATGTGAGGGGATTTACCAAGCATGCTTCTTCTAAGGTGGCAAACAGGGGTACATTTGCCGGTATGATGGAAAAGATTCCGTATCTTAAGGAGACCGGTATTACAACGGTGGAGCTGCAGCCCGCCTATGAATTTGCTGAGATTCCCACGAAAAGAGAACGCATAGATATGATTCAGGCCCAGAACCCCGCAGCCGGAGCACATGGAGTTGGGGAGCTGCAGGAGGACGAGCTTGATGTACTGTGCCCTAAGAAGTGTAATTATTGGGGATATAAGCATGGATTTTATTATGCGCCCAAGGCAGCTTATGCTTCAGGAAATGCATGTGTTGAATTTAAGGAGCTTGTTCGTGCTCTTCATAAAGAGGGCATGGAGCTTGTGATGCAGTTCTATTTCCCTAAGACGGTAAAGCCCCTTGAGATTACGGATATATTAAAATTCTGGGTGCTTCAGTATCATGTAGATGGCTTTCATTTGATGGGTGAAAATCTTCCGATTGATCTGATTGCCACAGATGAAATGCTGGCAGATACCAAGCTTTGGTATTACTATTTTGATGCGGATAGAATCTATGAGAAAAACAAGCCAAAGATGCGTAATTTGGCTGTGTATACCGATGATTATCTGTATACCATGCGAAAGTTTCTAAAGGGCGATGAGGGCATGCTGGATAAGGTGTTGCCTGCCATGCGTCAGATTCCCGAAAAGACCGGTCGCATTCATTATATTAACAACTATTACGGATTTACCTTGATGGATATGGTTAGTTACGACCGTAAACACAATGAGGCCAATGGTGAAGATAACCGGGACGGTAATGACTTTAATTATAGCTGGAACTGTGGCGAAGAAGGTCCCAGCCGCCGAAAGAAGACATTGGCACTTCGCATGAAGCAGATCAAAAATGCTATGACAATGCTGACATTTACCCAATCTACCCCTTTGATTTTTATGGGGGATGAATTTGGCAACTCTCAGAAGGGTAATAATAATCCTTATTGTCAGGATAATGCCGTAACATGGCTTGATTGGAATGATTTAAACAAAAATGCAGAGATTTACGCGTTTTGGAAAGAGATGATGGCTCTCAGAAAGGCTCATCCTATACTTTGTCCGAACAATGAATTAAAAATTATGGACTATATTTCCTGTGGTTATCCGGATTTGTCTTATCACGGAGACAATGCGTGGCGGCCCAGGATGGACAGTTACAGCCGTCAGATTGGTATGATGTTCTGCGGAAAATATGCGCAGGGTGCAAAGGATGATTCACTGTTATATTTGGGCATGAATATGTATTGGGAGCCGGCCAAGCTGGCTATGCCCAAGCTGCCAAAGGGTTGGAAGTGGGAACTTAAGCTTTGCACAGATGGTATAATGCCGGATGTCATCGGGGCGGAGGTACAGATACCTGCCAGAAGCTGTGCGGTATATGTTAGTGTACAGGATGGTTCTGAGAAGAAGACTGTAAAAGCTGAGAGTTATAAGGATCGTACAGCATTTTAATTGAAAATATGTTTGAATAGGAGTAAAAGCCTATGAGAGGTGCATGGAAGCATTTCAAAACCGTTACTTATCATAAGTATCTGGTGGCAAGGGGCTGTTTTAAGGTAGGACTATATAAGCAGGGAATTCTGCATGATATGTCTAAGTACAGTCCGGCGGAATTTATGGTAGGTGCACGGAATTATCAAGGCAATCGCAGTCCGAATGATGCAGAACGTGAAGTTTTGGGATATTCTTCAGCATGGCTGCACCATAAGGGACGCAATAAACATCATTATGAGTATTGGATGGACTACAATAAGAAGGCTGCTCTCGGAGAGTTGGTTCCCGTGCCCATGCCGGATAAATATATTGCAGAGATGATTATGGACCGTATAGCCGCGTGCAAGGTCTATAAAGGCAAGAATTATACGGACAGGGATGCATATGAGTATTTCTTGAAGACTATGAATCTTAAGACCATGCATGAGTATACGGCAGAGGTTTTAGGACGGATGCTGAAGATGCTGGCAGAGGAAGGGGAGGAGAAAACCTTCCGTTGTATCCGTGAAGAATTAGTGAAAAAGAAAAAGGACAGACAACATTAACAGAATGCTGAATAGAATACAGTAAATCATTTAAAATGTAGGTAAAAAGAATGAATTGCTGGATTTGGATATTGTTGCTTTGTTGCTGTGGCAATAAGGGGAATGGCTGTGTAAGCGGAGGGTCTGCAAACAATAATTGTTGTTGTCATGATCATTGCCACAATCATTGCGATTGTCATCACCACCATCACCATGATTGCGGATGCCATCATCATGACTGTGGATGCCAGAAGGAGTCTGACTGTGAGGCAGAAAGCCGTAGGGCGGTAAAGGCAGTGTGGGAGGCTAAGGAAGCAAGAAGAGAGGCAAGAGAGGCTGTTTATGAGGCAAATGAGGCTGTCAAAGAGGCCAAGGAGGCTGTAAGGGATGCAAGGGAAGCTTGCGACAGCCCCATGCCTATGCCCAGAGGGGAGTACAATTATAATTTTACGGATTATAACCCTGATTGTGGTTGTAGAAGATAAGGAATTTAGTAACGGAAACATAAAGAAGCAGCTGCCTTCCGGTAGCTGCTTTTGTTAATTACTGGGAACGAACCTGCTTCCAGTACTCATTATAAACTTCATCGCCTTCCTCGCCCAGATAGTGGAAGGTTTCCATGTTGTCGTACTGGGTCAAATCAGGGAACGCAATGGTGGAATTCTTGATATCCTCGTCCTCGATAAGCTCTCTTGCTGCATCGTTAGGAGTGGAGTAGGTGATGAAATCAAAGTTCATCAGTGCAATGTCAGGACGGCACATGAAGTCGATGAATTTCTCAGCATTCTCAACATTCTCAGCGTTCTTGGGAATTACCCAACCGTCAATCCATACATTGGAGCCTTCTTCGGGAATTACATACTCAAGATCGGGGTTCTCACGCTGGGTGTAGATGGCCTCACCGGAGTAGATAACACCGAGAGCAGCCTCGCCTGCAATCATCTTGTCACGAACTTCGTCAATTACGTAAGCCTGTACAAGAGGACGCTGAGCGGTCAAGTCAGCAGCTGCCTTCTCGATTTCAACGGTGTCCATGGTGTTCATGGAGTAACCGTTCATCTTAAGGGCTACCATAAATGCGTCACGTACGGAATCCTGCATCAGGATATTGTCAGTATATTTGTCGTTCCAAAGGATGGACCAGCTGGTAACAGGCTCATCAACCATGGTCTTGTTGTAAAGAATACCAACGGTTCCCCAGCAGTAGGGTACACAGTACTTGTTGCCGGGATCAAACTCGTCTGCAGACTCATAATACTGAGCGCCGATATTAGCCTTGGCATTGGGGATGTTGTCCCAGTTCAGCTCCTGCAACAGATCGTTGTCGATCATTTTCTGAACCATATAATCAGAGGGGCAGATGACATCATAGGAATAAGCTCCGGCAGCTACCTTGGGATACATGGTTTCATTGGTATCGAACTCGTCGTAGATTACGGTAATGCCGGTCTCTTCTTCGAACATTTCGATGGTTTCAGGATCAATGTACTCACCCCAGTTGTAAACGTAGAGTTCGCCATTGTCGCCTGCAGTGGAAGAAGCAGCGGAGCCGCCGCATCCTGCCAGGCTTGTAACAGCCATTGCACCGCACAGAGCCAGTGCCAGCAATTTTTTTACAGATAATTTTTTCATGATTTCCTCCTAGACTTTGGTGTGTAGTTCACCAGAAGTAATAATATCAAAACCGTTACAAATATGATTGTGGACAATGCATACATTTCCGGCTTGATTCCTTTTTTGACCTGCGTATAGAGCTCTGTGGAGAGGGTGTCTATACCGGGGCCCTTGGTAAAGTGGGTGATAATAAAATCATCCAGTGACATAGTAAATGCCATCAAAAATCCTGAAAAGATGCCCGGCAGGATATCCGGGAAAACCACCTTGAAAAATGCCTGCATATGAGAGGCACCAAGGTCAAGGGCAGCTTCGTAGGTGCTGGGATTCAATTGCTTCATACGTGGCATCACGCTTAAAATCACATAAGGGATATTAAAGGTGATGTGAGAAAGCAGAATGGTTCCAAATCCGAAACGTACCCCCAAGCTGATAAACAAAAGCATAAAGGAAATACCGGTTACGATATCGGCATTCAGCATGGGAATATTGGTCACGCCCATGATAAGAGAGCGGGAACGCTTTTTCATGCTCTGCATGGAGATGCATGCGATAGTACCGATAACAGTGGCAATCAGTGCAGAAAGAAAAGCAATTGCCAGGGTATTCTGTAATGCCTGCATGATTTCTTCGTTTTGAAACAGTTTAGCATACCACTTTAAGCTGAAACCTCCCCATTTGGCACGGGTACGGCTTTCGTTAAAGGAAAGCACAATCAATGTGGCAATGGGTGCATACAAAAAGATAAAAATAAGTGCGATATATAATTTCTGTAATCCGCTATATACTTTACTCACAGGGCATTTACCTCCCCGTCTTTGTCGGTAATCGCAGTGATGACCATGTTTAAGATGATAAACAGCATCAATACGATGGAGAGACCACTACCTAAGTTCCAGTTGCCGGTCTTGGTAAATTCTTCCTCGATAATATTACCAATAAGAAGAATCTTGCCACCGCCCAGGATACGGGAAATAACAAAGGTGGTAAGCGCAGGTACAAATACCATAGTAATACCGCTGATAATACCGGGAATACTTAAAGGCAGCATAATTTTGGTAAAGGTTTGAAGGGGGTTGGCTCCCAGATCCCTTGCTGCATTAATTACATTCTTGTCGATTTTAACAAGTACATTATAAATAGGCAGAATCATAAAGGGCAGGAAGTTGTAAACCATACCCAGTACAATGGCTCCTGGGGTGTTAATAATATCAAGCTTAGGCAAGTTCAAAAAGCCTAAGATGCTGTTAATAACACCGGTTTTCTCCAAAAGTGCCTGCCATGCAATGGTGCGAAGCAAAAAGTTCATCCACATGGGCAGAACGAAAATCAGCACGATAAAGGTGTCCTGACGTGTGCTCATGTTGCTAAGAAGCATTGCAAGAGGGTAAGCCAGTACCAAACAGATAATGGTGCTGATCACAGACAGTTTCACGGCCTCCCAAAGTGCTTTGGAGTGCTCAGGGGTGGCAATAGCCATAATATTCTCTAAGGTAAAGGCGCCGGATTTGTCCGTCAGTCCATAGTAGAAGACCATGCAAAGGGGAATCACAATAAACATGGTGGACCAGAACAAATAAGGCACAGATAATAATTTCTTACTCATTTACACCTACGGCCTCCTCATCCTCTGATGCAGGCTTGTTCATAATCTGGATGTTGAAGGGGTCAACCTTGATGCCCACCTTGGTGCCAACAGGCTGCATGCGGGTGGACTGTACCAGCCACTCAAAGCCACCTGCCATAACCTCCATCTCATAATGAACACCTTTAAAAATCAAATGGGAGACTACGCCTTCGATGGTGCCTTCCTCGGGAGCAACAAGCTCTACATCCTCGGGACGGATTACCACGTCCACAGGAGTGTTTTCACCAAAGCCTTCATCTACACAGGGGAATTTAGTGCCTAAAATCTCTACGACCTTGTCCTGTACCATGATGGCATCGATGATGTTACTGTCTCCGATGAAGTCTGCTACGAAAGCATTTTCGGGTTCGTTATAAATACGCTCAGGAGTACCAATCTGCTGGATATAGCCCTGGTTCATGACTACGATGGTGTCAGACATGGTCAGAGCCTCCTCCTGATCATGGGTTACATAAATAAAGGTAATGCCAAGCTCGTTTTTCAGACGAATCAGCTCGTACTGCATGTCCTGACGGAGCTTTAAGTCCAAAGCTCCCAAAGGCTCGTCCAGAAGCAGAAGCTTAGGCTCGTTAACAATAGCGCGGGCAATGGCAATACGCTGCTGCTGACCACCACTAAGAGAGTCAACCATACGATGCTCATAGCCGTCCAGATTCACCAGCTTCAGCGCATATTTAATCTTGTCATCAATATAAGCCTTGGATTTGTTCTTAATCTTCAGGCCGAAGGCGATATTTTCTGCAATATTCATATGGGTGAAAAGGGCGTATTTCTGGAATACAGTATTCAAATTTCGCTTGTTGGGAGGGAGGGTAGTGATATCCTTGCCCTCAAAAATAACCTGACCCTTGTCAGGCTTTTCAAAACCGCCTAAAATGCGCAGGGTGGTAGTCTTACCACAACCGCTGGGGCCCAGGAGCGTCAAAAACTCATTTTCCTTAATGTAAAGATTTAAATCATCCAGAATCATCTGGCCATCATAGGATTTGGTAATGTGCTCCAAATTTACAAGTGCATTTTTCATTCTCGCAGTCCCTTCCTTTATCTATAAAAGTAAGTATTTTGCACAAATTAGAATAATCATATCGAGAAATAAAAGGAATGTCAATAATTGTGAAAAAAGTATTTCAAAAAGATGCAGAATATGCTATATTTGAGTGAGAAAAACATAGAATTTCCATATATAAAAGGAGACTTTTTGTATGAGTAAGGCGAAAGCAACTGATAAAAGCAAAGAAAATGCAAAATATGTGGCTTATGTGTCCACCTATACTCAGGGGGATAACCATGGTATTAAGATTTATGATGTGGACATAGAAAAGGGCCGTTTTACAGAGAAAAGTCAGGTGGAGATTACCAACTCTTCCTATTTAACGGTGTCTCATAACTGCAAGTATCTGTATTCTATTACGGATTTTGGCGTGGAGGCTTACAATATCCTGCCGGACGGCAATCTGGAGCTTTTGAATTTTGCGCCCATCAACGGTATGAGAGGCTGTTATATTTCTACGGATTATACCAATAGATATCTTTTTGTGGCAGGTTATCATGACGGCAAGCTTACGGTTCTTCGTATTCAGGAGGATGGCTCCATCGGCGATATTACCGATGAGGTGTTCCATAAGGGCTTAGGCAGTATTGCTGAGCGTAATTCCAGACCGCACATCAACTGCGCACGTATGACCCATGACAATAAGTACCTTTTGGTGGCGGATTCCGGCATGGACCACGTAAAGGTATATCGTTTTAACAGCGAGTGGGGCAAGGTTGAGCTGGCGGATATTCTGCATTGTGAGATGGATTCCCAGCCCAGACATATTAAGATCTCCAAGGATGGCAGATTTATTTACGTAGTGCATGAATGGAGCTGCAATATTGATGTGTATTCCTATGAGGATAAGAATGGTCAGCCGGTCTTTGAAAAGATTCAGTCCATTCTTACTGTGGAGCCTGAACAGGGCAGCACCAATGCAGCCAGCGCTTTAAGCTTTTCTGCAGACTATAATTATATGTTGTCTTCCAATGCAGGAGACAATTCTGTAGTGGTGTATTCTGTGGACATTGAAAGCGGCAAGCTTACACAGAAGTTCTGTTTGCCCGTGGGCGGAGAGTATCCCAAGGATGCAGAGTTTTTCCCCAATGACAAATTTTTGGTGTCCTTAAATCACGAAAGCAATGATATGACCTTCTTCCATTTGAATCTGGAGGCCGGCAATATGATTATGAACGGACCGCCCATCAAGGTGGATGTGCCCAACTGTATCGTGTTCTACAGACTGGGAAGCACCAGCAGAACCTAAACTTGCGCTTAGAAAGAAGGCAAACATGGCGTATAAACAAGTCATAGAGTGTAACGGAATCTCTATTTGGCAAAAAAAGTACAAGTTTTATATACAAAACCATCGTCCGGAGGTTGTATCTGTTCAAATCAGTGAAATCGTCGGGGAAGAGCCGCAAGATTCCATGGAGGTTACGATTGATGCCGATGCAAAGGTCTCTTATCAGTTCGAAAGTAAGCGATATCAGATAGTGGTAGAAGACAAGAGTTGTGTGTTTGATAATCTTCGTATGGGTTATCGTATGGATTTTTGGGACTATCTGTTTGGCTTTTGGGAAATGTTGTCGGATGGTCCCGCCTCGTGGATTTGATATGGGGGCGGCGCACCTGTGAATAATAAGATAAAAAGCATGTCATTCGTAGATGGTGAATGACATGCTTCTTTTTTGCGGGTTTCTCAAGATTAACGATAGAAATTAATCAAATTATCTACTTTGGCAGACATATTTACCATCATAGCATCCAAAATGGTAATGGCAGTCATGCATTCCAACACCACAACCGCTCTGGGAACGATGATGGGGTCGTGGCGGCCTTCAATGGAAAGTTCGATTTCCTCGCCGCTTTGGTTCACTGTCTGCTGAGAACTGTAGATGGAAGGGGTGGGCTTTACATGAGCTCTGACAAGGAGTGTGTCGCCATCGCTGATGCCGCCTAAAATACCGCCTGCGTGGTTGGTGGCTTTCACCACCTTGCCTTCTGCCATGCGGAAAGCATCGTTGTTCTCGCTGCCTACACGGCCGGAAACTGCGCATCCGTCACCGATTTCCACAGCCTTTACAGCGCCGATGGACATAACAGCCTTGGCCAGATTGGCATCCAGCTTTTCAAACACAGGATCGCCGATACCTGCAGGAAGTCCGGTTACACGACACTCCATACATCCGCCAACGGAGTCGGAATTGCTGCGAGCCTTCTGAAGAAAAGCAACGGCTTCCTCATCTGCCTTTAAGTCAGGCATGGCAGTGGTGGTCTTAAGGATGGCATCTGCGTCAAATGCATTCAGATTGGCCTCCACAGGGCCGATGGAGCG
>JAZQFO010000028.1:0-18315 GCA_045539535.1 Acetatifactor sp. | reverse complement strand
GGTATACAAATGAGTGCATTTAATAATTTGTTGTCGGGATTTTTGAAGGATGCCGTGGATAATATTGCGTCCTCTGTGAAGGATAAAATGGAGGATGTGATGGATGATGTTTTGCATCCTGATGAAGATGAAAATGTTACCGTGACTATGGCGGAGGAGATTACCATACAGAATCTGTATCATCGTTTGGGCGAAATAACCGGCCCCATGACCGGAGAAGAATTTGTGGAACGGATGCGTTCGGCCGGGTTTGAGGCTGCGTTGTATGAATTGCCGGAAGACATGCGCAAGAGAATTCCTGCGCAGGTGCTGGAGCAGCGCAAACAATATTCTGCCAAGAAAGAGAATTATTCTCCTCTTTTTTATGCCGGCTTTTGGGTGTATAAGGATGAGGAAGAAGCGCCCAGGACAATTGAGATGTTTCGGAATAATTTAAAGAAGAGTGGAAATCAGGTCTTTTTGGCAGAGGAAGAAGACAGACTCTTCATGCATAGTACCATGGCTACCCCAAATGGTACTTATAAAAGCTACTGGCTGTACTCAAGAATAGAAAACACTATATTAGAATTAAAAATACCGGAAGAGAATGCGGATACTTACGCAGCGGATATTGTAAAGGCATTGCAGGGTACCGGGTATTAAATTAAAAAAATACGAAAGAGGTTATCATGAATCAAAAAAATAGTTTTTCAAGCAAAGTCGGATTTATCCTGGCGGCGGCAGGTTCTGCTGTAGGATTGGGCAATCTTTGGAGATTTCCTTATCTTGCGGCCAAGTACGGCGGAGGTACGTTTCTATTTATTTATCTGATCTTAACAGTAACATTCGGTTTTGCCCTGCTTATCACAGAGATTTCCATTGGTCGTATGACCGGTAAGAGCGCATTGCATGCCTTTTCCACCCTGAATAAAAAGAGTGGCTTTATCGGTGTGCTCGGCAGTGTTATACCGATGATTATTCTGCCTTATTACTGTGTAATCGGCGGCTGGGTGGTAAAGTATTGTCTGGTGTATCTGACCGGACAGGCCAAGGCGGCAGTGTCTGATGAATATTTTGGCGGATTTATTTCTAATACGGGTGAACCGATTGTGTGGCTTATGGTGTTTACATTGGCCAGCACGGCGGTTATCCTTTTAGGTGTGAATAAGGGAATCGAAAATATCAGTAAGATTCTCATGCCGCTTTTGGTAGCGTTGTCAGTAATCATTGCGATTTTTGTAGTGACCAGACCCGGTGCCATGGAGGGTGTCATCTATTACATAAAGCCTGATTTTGCTAAGGTGAATGCCAATGCGATTCTGGCGGCCATGGGGCAGATATTTTATTCCATGTCCATTGCCATGGGTATTATGATTACCTACGGCTCTTATCTGCCGAAAGATACTGACATCGAGAGTAGTGTGCGTCACATTGAGATTTTTGACACGGCCATTGCATTTCTGGCGGGTCTGATGATTGTGCCTGCAGTGTTTGCTTTTGCCGGAGGCGAGGAGGCTGCCTTAAATAAGGGACCTACACTGATGTTTGTGATTCTGCCCAAGGTGTTTGACGGCATGGCAGGCGGAACCGTTCTGGGTGCAGCATTCTTTATTTTGGTACTGTTTGCAGCGCTTACCTCCGCTATCTCTTTAATGGAAACGGTAGTATCCATTTTTGTAGACAAAACAGGCGGCAACAGAAAAGTAATCACGGTATTGGTTACCATCGGTGTGATTGCGGCTGCGATTCCTTCCTCTCTGGGATTTGGTGTGTGGAGCCATATCAGCATGGGTGGTATGAGTATTCTGGATATGTGTGACTTTTTCTCCAACAGTGTGCTGATGCCCATTGTGGCCTTTGCAACCTGTGTGTTTGTGGGCTATATAATCAAACCCAAGGCCGTTATCGACGAGGTTTGTCGTTCCACGCCTAAGTTTAAGAGCGAAAAGTTATATGTGGTTTTGATTAAGTATGTGGCACCGGTGTTTATTTTGTTGATTTTAATCAGTTCGGTTCTGGATGCCATGGGAGTGATTAAGTTGTAGTCCGGTTTGGTTGACGACTACCATTGGAATTTGGTATAATATATAGACTAAAATAAAAATGAACCTACATAAAGGAGAACAATATGGAACATAGAAATCCCTTGTTGGACGAGAATGCAGATGTAAGATTTTTGGCGGTGGGCGAGATTATGCTTCGTCTGACCCCTCCCAACTATGAGAAGATTCGGATTGCTAATAATTTTGAGGCCAATTACGGCGGTAGTGAGGCAAATATTGCACTGGCTTTGGCGAACCTTGGTGTGGACAGTACCTTCTTTTCTGTAGTACCCAATAACAGCCTTGGTAAGAGTGCAATTCGTATGCTTAGAAGTAATGATGTACACTGTACTCCCGTGATTTTAAGTACTCCTGAGGAGACCCCTACTCACCGTCTGGGTACATACTATCTGGAGACCGGTTACGGTATCCGTGCCAGCAAGGTGACTTACGATAGAAAGCACAGTGCCATCACTGAGTATGATTTCAGCAAGGTGGACTTGGACGCTTTGTTGGACAATTTTGACTGGATTCACTTGAGTGGTATCACTCCCGCTTTGGGCAAAAACTGTGAGAAGCTGATTATGGATTTGTTGGTAAAGTCTAAAGAGAAGGGCCTTACCGTAAGCTTTGACGGTAACTTTAGAAGTACCCTTTGGACCTGGGAGGAGGCAAGAGATTTCTGTACCAAGTGCCTTCCCTATGTGGACGTGCTTTTGGGTATTGAGCCTTATCATCTCTGGAAGGATGAGAATGACCACAGCAAGGGTGATGTGAAGGATGGTGTTCCCATGCAGCCTACCTACGAGCAGCAGGATGAGATTTTCAAGGCGTTCGTAGAGCGTTATCCTAACTTAAAGTGTATTGCAAGACATGTGCGTTATGCTCACAGCGGTAGTGAGAATAGCCTGAAGGCTTACATGTGGTATGATGGCCATACCTTCGAGAGTAAGCTCTTCACCTTCAATATTTTGGATCGTGTAGGTGGCGGTGATGCATTTGCATCCGGTCTCATCTATGCGATTACTCATGATTACAAGCCCATGGATATGGTGAACTTTGCAGTGGCAAGCAGTGCTTTGAAGCATACCATCCATGGTGATGCAAATATTACGGATGATGAGAAGTCTATCCGTAATCTGATGAATATGAACTACGACATCAAGAGATAAAACGTGAGGAATAGAATTAATTACATAGGCTGAATGCGGAAGGAGGATTGTGTATGGCTGCACAACAGAAACAAACGACGCAAAAGGGACCCGGGACGCTGCCGAAATATAGTGTACTTTTTAGTAAAATTATAAACAAGAACATTAGCATGGCGTTAGTGGGTGTAATGCTGGTAGCCTTTTTTGGCATGGCATATATGTCCTCCACATTATCATCAGAGCGCATGACACATCAGGTATCTTCATACAGTGACCAGATTCAGATGTGGATACAAGAGAAGGAAAGCATACTGAACATGTTTGTGGACAGTATAGAGGCTCAGGGCAATGCCTATGAAAATCGGGCGATGATGATTATGTATCTGGATTCCATTACCCGGAAATACGACGATATTTCCTGCAGCTATCTGGCAGATCCGGATTTGCCGGGACTCGTCTTGATGAATAATGGATGGGAGCCGCCTGCGGATTTTGATGTGGCATCCAGAGAGTGGTATAGCAAAGCTATTTCCAATGATGAAATTTATATTACGGCGCCATACTTGGATGTACAGACAGGCAGTTATTGTATAACATTTAGTAAACGTGTTGTTATAGACGGAGAGCCTATTGGTGTATTTGGTGTGGATCTGTATATGGATCAGCTGGCGGACCTTCTTGCAGATAGTTATGCGGGCAGTGAGTATGCATTTTTGGTTGATAAGGACGGAGTGATTGTATTACATCCTTCCAAGGAGTATAGTCTTAGTGACAATGTTTGTGTAACCATTCAGGACAGCCGATACGCAAAAGCTGTAGATGGTGACAAGGTTACCATGTTGGACTATGACGGTACGCTTAGAATTACTAAGGGAGCTCAGGTAGGAGACAGCAGATTTTATGTTTATGTGGCAAAAAGCTGGTTAACTACACACCGCATGACAATAGGTGCATTGGTGCTGTACATTATCATTTTTGCAGCCAATCTGTTCCTGATTAATCGGTACAACAAGAAATCTATTACCAAATGGTTTATGCCTTTGGAGCGTTTTGCAGCTAAGCTTCCCGCGGTCGAGGAAGGTAATCTGGATGTGGTATTTACAGAGAAAGAGGTAAGTTACGAGATTAAAGTGCTTCAGGATTCTTTGAATGCCACGATTCAGTCCTTAAATGCTTACATAACTGATGTTGCACGGATTTTGGGCGAGGTTGCAGCAGGCAATCTGGCTGCAGAGCCTGCAGTAGAGTACAAGGGTGATTTTATCCAGCTTCAGCAGGGAATTGAGCAGATTACCGTGAATTTGAGCACTTTGGTGCGTGATATTGATAAGAGCGCAACTCAGTTTAGAAGTCTTTCCGGCCAGGTAACTGAGGTGTCCGGTCAGGTGGCACAGGGCGCTGTGACCCAGGCGGACAATATCAATAGTCTGGCAGAAAATATGAATATTCTGCATGAGAATATGCGTGACACCAACAATGAGGCCAGAAAGGCTATCGGTCTGGTGGATGAAAACAGCATGAAGCTGAAGGATATCTTCGAGAATCAGATTGCTGATTTAAACGGCAAGATGAAAGAGATTTCTGCCAGCTCTGCACAAATCGGTAACTGTCTGCAGATGATCAATGATATCAATGTACAGACCAATCTTTTGGCGCTGAATGCCTCCATCGAGGCGGCAAGAGCCGGTGAGGCAGGTCGTGGATTTGCAGTGGTTGCAGAGGAGATTCGAAGCCTTTCTGAGGATACCGGTAAGGCCAGTGAGAATATCCGCAGCATGATAGACAAGAATAACGATTCAATTGATGAGGGTATTGCTATCATGGAGAATACAGTGGATGTTCTGCAGAAGAACTTCCAGGGCTTTATGTCTGCCAAGTCTGCGGTTAGCAGAATGGCTAAGGTGCTGGATGAGCAGGAGCAGTACATTTCCCGTGTGGCAGCTTCTGTTCAGGAGATTGAGCAGATCGTACAGACTAATACGGCTGTTTCTCAGGAGAACTCTGCTATGGCAGAGCAGATGAGCGGACAGGCAGAGGTACTGAATGCCCAGATTAATAATTTCAACTTAAGATAGTTAAGACAGTAGAATTTTTGACCTCCCTGTGTTACACTGAAGAGAGTACGCAGGGAGGTATTTTTATGGATACACAAAAGAGTTGCAATATTACGCTGGAAGATATTCAAAACAGTCCTCGCGGCAAGGCTGCCATGGATTTGTTTCTGGAGGGATATAACTGCAGTCAGGCGGTAACATTGGCCTTTTCGGATTTGTTTGATATGGATAAAAATATGCTGTTACGCATGAGTTCTTCTTTCGGAGGCGGTATGGGGCGCCTCAGAGAGGTGTGCGGAACAGTATCCGGTATGTTTATGGTAATTGGTCTTTTGTATGGTTACGACGACCCCAAGGCGTTTGAGATGAAAGCTGCCCACTACAGCAGGATTCAGGGGCTTGCAAGACGTATTAAGGAGTGTCAGGGCAGTATTGTGTGCAGAGAGATTCTGGGACTTGAGAATAAGCCCGATTCGCCTGTTCCGGAGAAGCGTTCCGAAGAGTACTACAAAAAGCGTCCCTGTCCCCAGCTGGCAGGTATGGCAGCAGTGATTCTGGAGCAGTATCTGGCAGAGCTTAAGGAGGCAGAGCATGTTTGAGTTTATTAAAAATATCGGCAAAAATAAGGAGCTGGAAGCTATTATTGCCCGGATTGAGAACAATGCTTCCAACAACTATAAAGATGCTGCCCAGCAGGCTCTTGCACAATACGAAGCAGCATTGGAAGAATTGAAAGCAGCAGGAAAGCTGAAGGACAAGCAAGTTGCACACTATGACGCGCAGCTTGCGGCTTATAAGGAGCGTATGCAGAAATTCACCCATAAGGACCAGAAGCCTACGTGGGTATAAATAAAAAATTTATAAAGAATCAGATGATAATGCGGGAAATCATAGGTTTCCCGCATTGATTAGTTTATAAAAAATTTTCTTGTCATGAAGCGGATTATATTTTATCATAGATATAGAGTGTTCTTTTACACATTATCTTGATAAAACAACAGAGCGGAGACGATATGGTAGAAATTTACGAACACAAGGCACAATATTACGAGACAGATCAGATGGGGATTATCCATCATTCCAACTACATCCGTTGGATGGAGGAGGCCCGCATGGATTATTTAAGCAGTGTGGGATTTCCCATGGAGCGCATTGAAGCAGAGGGAATCGTATCTCCGGTGGTTAGCGTGAATTGCAGGTACAAGCAGGTATGCAGGCTTAATGAGGTGATCTGCATACGGGTGATTACCAAAGAATATAATGGTATAAAGCTTGTACTGGAATATGAGATGTATGAGAAGACGAGCGGAGAACTTCGCATAGTGGGAAGCTCGGAGCATTGCTTTACCACCAAGGAGGGAAGGCTGGTTTCTTTGAAGAAAGCTTACCCGGAGCTGGATGCGGCTCTTTTGGCATCTGTTGGAAAAGATTTATAAGTTTGGAACTGATACAACACAAATGATATTAGGAAAGTGAGGAGGATGAGGATGAAAAGAAACGAAGTTGATTACAAGGATTATACCGAGCTTTGCAGAGCAGCAGATAAAATTGACTTGAGTCTGTTTGAAGAATATGACGTACAGCGAGGACTTCGAGATAAAAACGGTAATGGTGTTTTGACCGGTCTTACCAATGTTTCCAGAATTGAAGCTTTCAAGATGGTGGATGGTGTAAAAACACCTTGTGACGGTAAGCTTTGGTATCGTGGCTATGACTGTATTGAGCTGGTAAATGGTTTCAAAGGAAAGCGCTATGGATTTGAAGAAGTGGCATATTTGCTGTTGTTCGGAGAATTGCCTGAGGAAGAGCAGCTGAAGCATTTTCGCAAGGTGCTGGCGGCAGAGAGGACGCTACCTACCAACTTCACCAGAGACGTCATCATGAAGGCTCCCAGCAGCGATATTATGAACTCTATGATTCGAAGTGTATTGACCTTGGCATCCTATGACAAGGAATGTACCGATACTTCCGTGGAAAACGTACTTCGTCAGTGTATGGGCTTAATCAGCCTGTTCCCGGTGATGGCAGTTTATGCATACCATGCTTATAATCACTATGAAAATGATGATAGTATGTATATTCATCGTCCTTCCAAGAAACTTTCCACAGCAGAAAATCTTCTGATGATGCTTCGTCCGGACAAAAAATACACGGAGCTGGAGGCGAGGGTGCTGGACATTGCGCTGGTGCTTCATATGGAGCATGGCGGCGGTAACAACTCCACCTTTACCACCCGTGTGGTAACCTCCTCCGGTTCTGATACCTATTCTGTTATTGCAGCAGCACTGTCCTCTTTGAAGGGACCCAAGCACGGCGGTGCCAATATCAAGGTAGTGGAGATGATGCGTGACATCGAGGCCAATGTATCCGATTGGGCTGATGAAGCAGAAGTGCGCGCATACCTTCAGAAGATTCTGAATAAAGAGGCCTTTGACAAAAAAGGACTGATTTACGGTATGGGACATGCAGTATATTCCCTGTCCGATCCCAGAGCACAGGTGTTTAAGGGATTTGTAGAGCAGTTGGCAGCGGAGAAGGGCCGGGATAAGGACTTTGCCTTGTACTCCATGATTGAGCGTCTAGCTCCGGAGTTGATTGCCCAGAAATCTCGTATTTACAAGGGTGTTAGCGCCAATGTGGACTTTTACAGCGGCTTTGTGTACAGTATGCTGGAGATTCCTTTGGAACTGTATACACCGATTTTTGCAATAGCCCGTATCGTGGGTTGGAGTGCCCACCGCATCGAGGAGCTTCTGAATATGGACAAGATTATTCGTCCTGCTTATAAGAGTGTTATGGAGGAGCGGGAGTATATTCCTATGGAAGACAGATAAAGCTAAATATATGTATACCAATGAAAACACCGTCCATTCTTTTTTGAATGGGCGGTGTTTTGGTATTAACATTATTCGGCGAATATGGTAAAATGAAATGTTGTATGGAGGAAATATATGGCAAATACGATACATGATTATCTGAAAGAGTTTGGAGATGTGCCATTTTCGGAGCGACCCATGACAGAAGTGGACAGTCTGGTGCTTTGCCAGCTGGCCTATTTGAAGTTTGATGGGATGGTGCCGGGAGTAAATGACAATAAGCGTTCTGTGACCTTGCAGGAGCTGGCAGTGCATCCCGATAGAGAGAAGCTGTACAAGGATGAATTGTATGAAAAGGATAATCAGGCACTGTTTGAAGCATTGCTTGCAGGCAGAAGATTTCGCAATCTCAAGTTGAACTGCTATATTAATGTGGTGGAAAAGCAGTGGGAGACGCAGTTTTCTGCCATTACATTTATCTTAGAAGACAGTACCATTTTTGTGGCATTCAGGGGAACAGATGAGACTATCGTAGGCTGGAAAGAAGATTTCAATATGGCGTTCATCACGCCGGTTCCCGGCCAGGAGCTCAGTGCCAAGTACTTGAATGTGGTAACCACCCGCTTTTCTAATCCCTTTTATGTGGGAGGACATTCCAAAGGCGGCAATTTTGCCATTTATTCTGCTATGCAATGTGCTCCCATCGTACAGAAGCGTATAAAGAAGGTCTATTGCATGGATGGACCGGGATTTCATCCCAGAACGCTGGCCCGCTGTGATTATGACAAAATTGCAGACCGTGTGGTAAAATATATGCCTCATTCCTCTATGGTGGGAATGATTTTTGAATGGAATACGGATTATAAAGTGGTTGAGGCCCGGTACTTTGGCTTTGCGCAGCACAATCCCTATAACTGGAAGATTGAAAATGGCGAGTTTGTGGCAGCAGAGGATATTTATGAGAAAGCCAGATTAAAGAGTAGTTCTCTGAACGAGTGGATTGTATCTCAGGACGAGGAACATATCAGGTTGTTTATAGATACAGTGTATCAGGTGATTATTGCGTCGCAGGCGGAGGATGTGATTGCCATTACCACAGACTGGAAACGAAGCATGTTTGGAATTATCGGAGCCTTAAAAGAGGTGGATCAGGAGACAGTGCAGGTGTTGCAGGAAATCGTAAAGGACTTGTTTGAGTTGTCCAGAATCCGCCGGAAGGAGCAGTTTGCGGCAGCTTTCCGCAAACTGAAAATCAAGGCGAAAAACACGAAGAAGCCTTCCCGTTCATTGCAAACCAAGAAAGTACCAACGCCCCCTGTGATTTAGTATGATTGGTGTCCAGGCGTTCCGGGTGCCATTGAAGACCCAACAGGGGTAGCTTTTCATGGCAAATAGCCTCCGGGCAATGGTCCTCACTGCAGGTCTGGATGACTTGCAGACCGGTACCCAGCCGGTGGATGCATTGGTGGTGGGCAGAGTTGACCACTGCATGGTCTCCATAAAGGCTGTGCAGGAAAGATGCCGGGATAATCCGGGTATCATGATAAAGATCCCTGTCAGAAGCTAAGTGCCTATGAGATGGATGCATATCCTGCAAAATGGTGCCTCCCAAGACTACATTTATCATCTGCATGCCCTTGCAGATACCGAGGACAGGCAGATTTTTGCCAAGAGCAAGCTCCAGAGCCTGAAATTGCAGAATATCAAGCTCTGTGTCAATATTGCGGGAACCTTTGTTACGCTGGCCGAAAAAGGCAGGAGTAATGTCTCCGCCGCCGGGCAAAAGCAGCCCATCACAGGTCGAAACTTCACCGGGCCTTAAGGTGATAACAGGTGTAAAACCTTTCCCGCGCAGGAAATATTCATAATTGGAAGTAAATTTTTGACGCCCTAAAACGGCGATTCTAAGATTGTTTTGCATAGTACACTATATGCAGACATACGGGAAATGTGACCCGAATTTCATGTAATGAGGAAACAAAATGAAAAAGAGAACTAAGAGAAATTTTAAATGGACAACAGACAGGCTGGCACTTGTTTTATCCTTTGTGTTGCCGGTGTTTATCATGCTGATTGGATTTGTGATTATGGGGATTTATCCCTTTGGTGACAGATGCTTTCTGAGTACGGATTTTTATCACCAGTACATGCCCTTTTTTAGCGAATTTATGCGGGTGGTCAAGGGTGGCGACGGTATAGGTTATACTTGGAATGTAGGTATCGGAAGCAATTTCCTGGCACTGTATGTGTATTATCTGGCCAGTCCTTTTCATTGGCTGGGGCTGGTGGTGCCGGAGCAGTTTTATATTGAATTCCTAAGCTACTTAATCGTATTTAAAATCGGTCTGTGTGGTCTGACCTCCTTTTTATATTTCAGAGAACGAGGCAGACAAAGTGAAGCGTTTAGAAAGGCAGAGGGTGCAGCAGGAACTTATTTGAAGCCGGAGCTTACGGCATTGTTTTTCTCTGTGTTTTATGCGCTGTCCGGCTTCCTGGCAGCTTATAACTGGAACATCATGTGGATTGACTGCGTGGTGCTTCTGCCCTTGATTGTATTGGGGCTGGAGCGTCTGGTAAGAGAGGGAAAGCCCGGTCTGTACTGTGTGACCCTGGGGATGTCTATTTTTACCAACTACTATATTTCTATTATGATTTGCTTTTTCTTGATTCTGTATTTTATATATCTGTATTGTACAGAGAAGCATCCTTTGGCAGCAGGTAAAAGCGGCAGGAAAGCTCGTGTGACGGCGCACCTGCGTCCCTTATGGCAGTTTGCACTGTATTCCTTGTTGGCAGGCGGAATGGCAGCAGTGCTTTTGATTCCGGAGGCATGTGCGATTTTTGCCACAGACTTTGGCAAATCAGAATTCCCCAAAGAAGTGGAAAGCTATTTCTCTGTGTTTGATATGCTGGCACGCCACTGCGTAGCAGTGTCCGTGGAGAAGGGCTTAGACCATTGGCCCAATATTTACTGTGGTGCGGCAGTATTTTTGCTGGTACCTCTTTATGCCATTTCAGAGAAAATTCCGGCCCGCAAACGTTTTGGGATGCTGGCGCTGGCAGGACTGATGTTGCTTGGCTTTAGTACCAACGTATTTAACTTTATCTGGCATGGATTCAATTATCCGGATTCCTTGCCTGCAAGACAGTCCTTTATCTATGTTCTGGTGGTTTTGATTATGTGTGTGGAGGCCTGCAATCATCTGGATTTGAGTAGGACAGAGCGCAAAGAACAGGTGGTAAAGCTATGCCTTGGTGCGGCGGCAGTTATGTTGTTTGTGGAGAAATTTGCAGAGCATGAGGATGTGGTAGACGGCGTTGAGTGGCTGACCTTGTTATTCTTGTGTGTGTACGCAGCAGCGCTTTATATGAGCTATTTACATCAAAGCAGAGCGTGGCGAAAGGCTTTGACAGGCGTGGTGTTGGCGGTGATTTTGGTGGAGACCGGTGTGAATACCTGTTGCACCAGTATTGCCAATGTAAGCCGGTCTGCCTATTTGGAGCATCAGGAGGATTATAAGAGTCTGTATCAGTGGACCAAGGAGGACGCGGACGGATTCTACCGCGTGGAGAAATTTACCCGTAAGACCAAAAATGACGGAACGCTGGCAGGATACCCCACAGCATCTGTATTTTCCTCTACCATGAACTCCATAGTGAAGGATATGTATGAGCGATTGGGTATGCGCCATAGTAAGGTGTATTACGGCTATGACGGTGCCACAGCCTTTACTTCGGCTCTTTTGAATGTGGAATATTTGTATGGTGAAAGCGACAAGTATGAAAACGAGTTGTATACCATCTGTAACAGTAGCGGTGCAATCAGTTTGTACCGGGTGGAAAATACATTGCCTTTTGGGTATGTGGCTCCTGTAGACTTTGATTTGCCGGAAGGATTTGAAGACAGCGGTTTGCGTCTGCAGAACCAGATGCTTCATGACATGGGGATTGAAGAGCAGCTTTTTGTGAAATGTAAGGCTGATTCCTCCGGAGATGATGTGTTGTTTACCGCTGAAGAAGAGGGCGTGTACTACGGGATCGTTACCGCTTCCGGCACTTCTAAGATTAAGCGTGTAGGAGGCGGCATCGAGGAAGAAGACTATAAGGATTTGAAAAAAGGTGGCATCATCTATATCGGAAGTCTGCAGGATGGCGGCATGATTACTTTAACTAATGCAGATGAAGATGATAAGAGCAAAAATATTGCAGTGGACATCTACCGCATGGATACGGAAGTATTAAAAGAAGCTTTGGATATGCTCTCTGAGAGCTATTTGGAGGAGGTTGTGTATGACACTACCTCTGTGTCCGGCAAGCTTAGCCTGGCGGAGACCGGACGTCTGATACTTTCTGTGCCCTATGAGAAGGGCTGGACCGTGACGATTAACGGAGAGGAAGTAGAGCCTGAGCTCTTTGGCGGAGCGCTGATGGCCTTTGATTTGGAGGCAGGGGAGTATGTGCTTGAGATGCACTATGTGCCCTATGGACGAGGTGTGGGCATAGCAGTAAGCGTGGTAAGCGTGGCGATGTTTGCAGTGATTATGTGGTGGAGAAAGAAAAAGTTGGTAATATAATCCATAAAATGATATAATGAAAATTAGCTTTTATTAAAGGTATGGCAAAGGCCATGACGGAAGCAATAAGGAGGATCTTTTGTATGAGGAACAAGAGAAGTGTTAGAGTGATTGCATGGATTCTGTCCGTTATGCTGCTTGTTACGTCATTGGGATTGGATTCCCTGACGGTAAGTGCAGCGCAGACAGGTGCAACCGGGGAAGAGCAGAGTGTAGTTTCGGAAACTGTCCAGGATGAAGGGACAACAGATGGACCCGTGGCGGAGCCGGATGCTTCTGTTAGCGCCACAGGTGATGGATTTACCTACACGGCAGATTTTACCACAGGCTACAATACGGCAAGTATGGTATTTACACTGGAGAAAATCGGTGAGAGTGCTCCCACCGGTTCCAATAACATTGATGTTTATATCAGGGCTACCGGAGTAGACGAAGAGTTCCGGCAAATTGGTTGGTATGAGGGATTAGTCGATAATCAAATCACTTTTTCTAAGATACAGTATCAGTGGCAGGCTTTGACCCCCGGTGTATCTTATGATTTGAAGATTGCGCTTCGCCATGATGGTAATATCATTGGCGAGGCAGTGACTTCCTTTACTACAAAGGCAGTTAGTATTACACCTGTAGAAAAGCAGATTACCTGGTTTTCAGCAGAGTATACCTTTGATGTTGCAGACAAAGAGGCATTGCAGGAGGCCGGAATTGAAAAGTTAACAGTATATCCCTATATTCAGGAAAAGGGTGGAACCCCTGTAATGGCCAATATCGGCGGGTATGGTCTTGACTTGCTGAAGGATAGCATGAAAATTACCGGATTGAAGGATGACACAGAATATACTGTGTTTATGTCCGGTGTCAGCAATCAGGCGAAGCCTTGTGTGTTCCAGATGGATTTTAAGACCAGCAAGGATACCAGAAAGGTGGAGCTTTCTTCCACGGAAGTTCAGTATTGCTATGCTAAATTTTTCCTTAATGTAAGCGGCGGAAGAGATGATGTAGAGACCAAAACCTATCTGTTCCTTCGCAAAAAAGGTACTGAGGAATGGAAAAACCAGAAAGCAAGTAACAAGGAAGCTGCGTTTACCAAAGAGTTCCGCATGAACGAATTGGATCCTTGTACTGAATATGAATATGTTGTTGCAATTGGTGACGATTGGAACATCAATGATCCGGAATTGATTACCAAGGAAGGACATAAGATCTCCGGCTCCTTTACGACGCCGGAAGACCCCAGAGAATTAAGTGCAGTTTGCAGTGCAGGATATCAGACCGCATTGATTCAGGCAAGCTACACAGAGAACAATTTGGACGGTGTACAGACGGTTATCCATGCATTTGTTCGTAAGGCTGGAGACACCGAATGGACGGAGCAGAAAAATGCTTCCTATGACCAGGGTAACACCTTTGATTTGGTATTTGAGAATTTGACCCAGAATACAGAGTACGAATACAGAATTATTCTGAATTCCAAGTGGGACCGTACAACGGCAGATGATCAGGTTTTGCCCCGTCAGCTTAAGACCGGTACTTTCAAAACGGAGCTTTGCAAGTATACACTTGCCATGACCCAGGATAAAGAGAAGAGTCTGTATAACAGAGCGTATTTGAATGTTCAGTTGAAGGGAAGTAATCGGGACAGAGAAGTAACCCTTGAGATGCTCTTTAACAATGATAGCGAGAAGAAATTAAGTCTTTATCGCGATGAGAATTACAAGGACACCTTCTCTCTTAAGAATCTGGCTTCTGACACTACATATCATTTGGCTCAGTATGAGCTTTGGGTAAAAGAGTTCGGTGTAAACGCTTGTATTGCGAAGGTTGCATGTCAGGAAACTGACTATACCTTCACTACACCTAAGGCAGTAGCGCCTACTTTCGTAAAGCTTCAAGAGGAAGCGCTTTATCTGAATGTGGCGCAGCCCGATGAAGAGAATGTGGGCTATGTGGTATTAAAGCCTGTTGTGGATGAAGGTGCTTCTGATGAAATGATTTGGAGCGTAGCGGATGACACAATTGCAACTGTTGATGAGGATGGTAAAGTAACTGCCCGTGGAAAGGGTACAACGACTGTTACTGCAACCTCCAAATATGATGCAAAGGTTACAGTAACCATTCCTGTTTATGTAGGTACATTTGAGGCATATTATGCAGACAATGACCAAAGTATCGGCGATGCTACTGTCAAAGGATTAAAGGGAACTCAGTCCCCTGCACTTTACGTAATGGGTGCAGCCTATGACGAGCAGGAGCTTGCAAAGGTTGCATTAACCGGTTGCTCCTACGAGCGCAGTTCTGTTGTAAGCTATAAGCTTGAGACCGGTCAGATTACCTTTGATGCAGTTGGAACTACCAAGCTTTATCTGGAAAAGGGCAAATACAAAGTAAGAATAAACGCAGAGAGCTATATAAAGACGGCGGCATACTATGTTTCTGCTGTTTCCAATGACAGATATCCCGGTGTGGAAGATAAGGAAAATTCTTATGTTCTTGCAACCGGACAGGAATATCAGATCCATTTAAATGCTATCAATGGTGAAGCTATTGAAGATACAAGTGATTTCGTGGTTACCATGGATCCCAATTCAAACAAGAGTATTACTTTAGACGAATTAAAGATTACCACCACGGACGTAGCAACCGGTAGTCCCATTAAGCTGACCATTTCTCCCAAGGAGGGAAGTGCGTACGACAGCGAGTATTACTCTGATGCAGTAATTTATGTAAATGTAAAGGATCTTCCTGCAGAAAATAAAGAGAGCATGCAGGTATACACCAATGTATCCAAGTATCTCTCCGATGTGAAATTAAATTCCGGTTGGAAGTGGGAGAATGAAAAGGTTGCATTGTATGCATTGAGAAAGACCGAGGACTATGCATTCACAGCATATTATGCTGCAAATGATAAGTATCCCATCACGCAGACGATTCATGTGAATCTTGCTGAGATTAAGAGTTTCTCTATTGACGATACTGACAAGTCTAACTATACCGTAACAGCAGACGACAAAGAGAAGATTCAGGTTAAGGTTCGGTTTTCCTATGTAGGTAAGATTAATTTTGATGATTTAAGTAAGGAGCTGAAAGCAGATTCAAAGGATTGTACCGTTGAGCTGAAGAGCTATGGCGATACCTATGCCAATTATGAGGTAAGTGCTGCAAAGGCCGGAACCTATACCTTGACTGCATCACTTCGATCCGATGCTTATTCTAAGGCAATTGTAAGCACCAGCGTTGAGGTAACAGCTACAGAAGATCCTTTGGTAAGAAGCATTAAGGTAAAAAATACCACCCTTGATGCCTTCCTGGAAGAAGACAAGATTTTACTGGATTCCACCATGGATAAAGGTAAAACAATTGATTTGGCGGCAATTACCTATAATTATCTGGAGGAGGAAATTGCGGCACCTGAATTGATCTGGAAAACCACGGATAAGACTGTGGCACAGATTACACCTGCAAGCAAGACCGATACCCGGGATGCAAAGCTTCTAATCAAGGGAGAAGGTAATGCAATCATTACTGTCCAGAGTAAGGATGCTGCAGGCGCAAAGTATGCTTTTGTAGTTGAGGTGAAAAATATTGCGCCTCATGTGGATGCAAGCAACATATCCATTAATACGGCGCTTGATTACGAGATTTCTGCGGGCCGTGAGATTGCATACAAGTTTAACGGTTTTGTAGAGCTTGTGGAAGCTTATGACAATGAGATTGACACATGGAAGTTCTACAAGAAAACTAAGAAGACCTTCGCGGAAGAGCCTAAGCTGGAAGGAACTGATTTTAAGTTCTACGAGAGAATGGGTGTGGGCAATAAGAGAGATATCCTCATAGCACCTGCAAAGGTGGATATGAAGGCTGGCAAATACGAGATGTGGCTTGCAATTACCACAGAAGCCAGCGACACCGTATATACCTATCCTGTGACCGTAAAGGTCGTAAACAAGCCCATGAAGGTAAAAGCTGTTTCCGATAATGTGAATACCTTCTATATGCTTAAGAATAACGCAGATATTGCGTATACCTTTACCGGAGATTATATCAACCAGCCTACCGTACATTGGGAAGATAATACCGATGCTGCAATTGGCTTTGGTATCGGTAAATATGTTTACTACAACGAGAGCAAGAAAAAGTGGTGTTCCAGTGTAGATACTTCAGATCTTGAGATGAGCGGCAAAACGCCTGCTGCAGGCACTGCTTCCGGTAAGCTTGTATTCTCATTTAAGGGTTATCGCAATCCGGTTGAAATTAACAATTTCAAGATTAAGAATAGTTACAAGATTCCGAAGATCACCACGGTAAATGCAAAGACCACTATCAGTTTGGGATGCGGAATTGATAAGGCTGCTTTCTATCTGTACCAGAAGGATGCCAAGAGAAGAATCCAGTTCCATGACCAGGAGGACAAGTATTTCTACAGTTCCTACAAGGTGAATGTGGAAGAGGTGGACATTTATCCTACTTCCGATTACAGCGACTACATGGAATATGTGTATTCCGGTGATAAAAAGGTTGAGAACATTGTAATTACCCTTCGTTCCAACTATTGGAGAGAGAAGGTTGAAGTAAAGCATACCATCAACAACGTAGATCCTTCACTTGTGCTTGAAAAGTCCAGCATGACCTTTAACTGGAATCTGCCCGGCACGGACACCACAGTATTGAAGGTTAAAAATGCACAGCATGGTGCTATTTTGAAGGATGTGATCATTACCGGCAAGAAAGCAGATGCACAGAAGCTGATTGATGAGAATATTTTCACCTTTACAATGGATGGAAATAAGACGCTGCATGTGAAGTTGAACCACCTGAAGGCACTCAATAAGAAGATGACCAAGGATGGCACCTATTCCTTTAACGTAGTGCCTGTGTTCGTAAATCCGGTAAGCGGCAAGGAAGTCACCGGTAAAGCATGTACCTTGAAGGTTAAGACCACTTCCAAGGCACCCACAGTCAAGGTGTCTACTTCCGGAAGCATTGACCTTGCAAAATATCCTATGCTGGATAGCTGGGAGTTCTACAAGAATGGCATTAAGTTAAAGTATAGCTTCGCCAATGTAAACAGCAACTACGAAGTAATCGGAAGAGAAGTGGTAGGCGATTATGCGAAGTATTTTGAGATTTGGTGGAGCGATGCAACCCAGAGCCATTACCTTGTAACCAAGAAGGGAATGGAAGGTAAATTAAAGGCTGGATTTGTATATAATATTCAGTTTAAGTGCACCTTACGGATGAAGGACGGTGTGACCACAGAAGTGGTTACCAGTAAGCCTTATAAGCTGAAATTAAAGCAGTCCACCGTGGGTATTAAGATTAGTCCTAAGACCCAGATTATCTATCTTTCCAACGAAAAGGTTACCAGAACCTATGAGGCAACCCTGAACAATGGTTACTATCGTATTGACACGATTACCGGAAGCCTTGATGTCAATAAGGATGGCAAGGATGATTTCGTAATCGACAAGGTTCAGAAGAAAAACGGAGATAAGGCCGCGGATATTACCATTAAGCTTGTGGACAGAGATGCTGTAAGTACCACATTAAAGGGTAAGAAGTACTCCATCCCTGTAGAAGTAATGGTAACCGGTGCGGACGGCGTCAGCAAGAATATTAAAACGAAGATTACCGTGACGGTTAAGAAGTAAAAAAGGATACCTTCTTATCAGAGAGAAATCTCTGATAAGAAGGTATTTTTTTGT
>JAZQFO010000027.1:0-5781 GCA_045539535.1 Acetatifactor sp. | reverse complement strand
AATAGGTAGAATGCCAATCGCGATTCCTGCAGGTGTAACTGTAGAAGTTGCAGAAAATAACAAAGTGACCGTTAAGGGTCCTAAGGGTACTCTTGAGAGAGTACTTCCCTCTGAGATGGAAATCAAGGTAGAGGGCGTAGAGGTTGTTGTAAGCAGACCTAATGATTTGAAGAAGATGAAGTCTCTTCATGGCCTTACCAGAACACTGATCAACAACATGGTTGTAGGTGTTACTGATGGTTATGAGAAGAAGCTTGAGGTAAACGGTGTTGGTTACAGAGCTGCAAAGTCCGGCAAGAAGCTGACTTTGAACCTGGGTTACTCTCATCCCGTTGAGATGGAGGATCCCGAAGGTCTTGAGTGTACTGTAGAAGGTAACATCATTACTGTTAAGGGTATTGACAAGGAAAAAGTTGGTCAGTACGCTGCTGAGATCAGAGACAAGAGAAGACCTGAGCCTTACAAGGGTAAGGGTATTAAGTATGCTGACGAGACTATCAGACGTAAAGTCGGTAAGACCGGTAAGAAGTAATAGATAAGGAGAGTAGAAGATGGTTAGTAAAGAATCAAGACAAAAAGTTCGTGTTAAAAAGCACATGAGAATTCGTAACCGCTTCAGTGGTACTGCTCAGAGACCTCGTCTCGCAGTATTCAGAAGCAATAATCATATGTATGCTCAAATTATCGACGATACCGTTGGTCATACTTTGGTAGCTGCCTCCACCGTTGAGAAGGAGATTAAGGCAGAGCTTGAGAAGACCAATAACGTTGATGCAGCAGCATACTTGGGAACTGTAATCGGTAAGAGAGCAGTTGAGAAGGGTATTAAGGAAGTTGTTTTTGATAGAGGCGGCTTTATATACCAGGGTAAAATTGCAGCATTGGCTGAGGCAGCTAGAGAAGCTGGCTTGGAATTCTAGGAAAGGAAGAGGAATACACCATGAAACATACAATCATAGATGCAAGCCAGTTGGAGCTTAATGATAAGGTTGTTACCATCAAGCGTGTAACCAAGACTGTTAAGGGTGGTCGTAACATGCGATTCACCGCTCTGGTAGTAGTAGGTGACGTTAATGGTCATGTTGGCGCTGGACTCGGTAAGGCTGTAGAAATTCCCGAGGCTATCCGTAAGGGTAAAGAAGATGCAATGAAGCACATCGTTGAGATTGCTTTGGATGAGAATAAGTCCATCACTCATGATTTTGTTGGTAAGTACGGTTCCGCTAACGTACTGCTGAAGAAGGCTCCCGAAGGTACCGGTATTATCGCAGGCGGTCCTGCCCGTGTGGTATGTGAGCTTGCAGGTATCAAGAATATTCGTACCAAGTCTTTGGGTTCCAACAACAAGCAGAACGTAGTTCTGGCAACCATCACCGGTCTGAGCCAGCTTAAGGCTCCCGAAGAGGTAGCTAAGAGCCGTGGCAAGTCTGTTGAAGAGATAATGGCATAAGGAGGAGAATCATCATGGCAGATAAGAAGTTAAAGATTACTTTGGCAAAGTCCACCATCGGTGCTGTGCCCAAGAATAAGGCAACTGTTGAATCCATGGGTCTTCGTAAGATTGGTCAGTCCATTATTCTTCCTGATAATGACGCTACAAGAGGACAGATTCGCCAGGTTGGTTACTTGTTAAAAGTAGAAGAAGTTTAACAGAACGGAGGTGTAAGGAATGGAATTATCCAATTTAAGACCTGCTGAAGGTTCAAAACACAGTGATAATTTTAGAAGAGGCCGTGGACACGGTTCAGGTAACGGCAAGACCGCAGGTAAGGGACATAAAGGTCAGAAGGCTCGTTCCGGAGCTCCCAGACCCGGTTTTGAAGGTGGTCAGATGCCTTTGTATAGACGTATCCCCAAGAGAGGATTCACTAACAGAAATACAAAGGAAATCGTTGCTATCAATGTAAGCGCTCTGGAGTGTTTCGATAACGGTGCAACCGTAGACGTAAACGCACTGATCGAGGCTGGTATCGTAAAGAACCCCAGAGATGGTGTTAAGATACTCGGAAACGGAGAACTTACCAAGAAACTCAACGTTAAGGTAGATGCTTACAGTGCATCTGCAAAGGAGAAGATCGAGGCACTTGGTGGAAATGCTGAGGTGATGTAATATGTTTACAACACTGAAGAACGCATGGAAAATCAAAGAGATCAGAAAAAAAATTATTTATACCCTGGGCATGTTGCTGGTAATCCGTTTGGGTTCCCAGCTGCCCACACCGGGTATTAATCCTGAGTTCTTCGCAAGTTGGTTTGCAGGACAGGGTGGTGATGCATTTAGTTTCTTTGATGCAATTACCGGTGGATCTTTCCTGAGCATGTCCATTTTTGCGTTGAATATCAGCCCCTACATTACATCCTCCATCGTTATGCAGTTGATGACCATTGCAATTCCCAAGCTTGAGGAAATGCAGAGAGACGGCGAGGATGGCAGAAAGAAAATTGCAGCGATTACCAGATATCTGACAATTGTGTTGGCACTGATTCAGGCTACCGCAATGGCAATCGGATTCGGTCGCCAGGGTTACCTGACTGAGTACAATGCGTTGAATGTAATCACTGCAGTTGTAGCACTTACCGCAGGTAGTGCATTCCTTATGTGGGTTGGTGAGAGAATTACCGAGCACGGCGTAGGAAATGGTATTTCCATCGTGCTGGTTATCAACATTATCTCCAGACTTCCTGAAGATATGAAGAATCTCTACAACCAGTTCGTAGCAACTAAGTTTGCCAGTGGTGCTCCCGCAGCAGGTATTCTGGCAGCTGTAATTATTATCGCAATCATCATCGGCATGGTAGTACTTGTTATTATCTTGAACGGTGGTGTGCGTAAGATTCCCGTACAGTATGCGAAGAAGGTACAGGGACGCAAGATGGTTGGCGGACAGACCTCCAACATTCCTTTGAAGGTTAACACCTCCGGTGTTATTCCCATCATCTTTGCACAGTCCATTTTGCAGATGCCTCTTATGATCTGCACCTTCATCGGTTACGAGGGAACCGGAGTATGGAGCCACATTATGAAGGGCCTCAACTCCAACTACTGGTGCAAGCCCAGTGAGCTTGTTTACTCAATTGGTTTGTTGGTATACATTGTATTAGTTATTTTCTTTGCATATTTCTATACATCCATTACCTTCAATCCGATTATGATTGCGGACAACATGAAGAAGCAGGGTGGCTTCATTCCCGGTATCAGACCCGGCAAGCCCACCAGCGAGTATCTTGACAGAGTACTTAATTACATCGTATTTATCGGTGCAGTATTCTTGATTATCGTTGCAGTAATCCCTTACATCTTCAACGGTGTGTTCGGCGCTAGCGTATCCTTCGCAGGTACCAGCTTGATCATTATCGTAAGCGTAATTCTTGAGACCGTTAAGCAGATTGAGTCTCAGATGCTTGTTCGTAACTACAAGGGATTCCTTGAGGATTAATATGTTTTAAGAGGGCGTGGCGGCTTAGCGGACACTCCCTTTCTGCGTGTCAAGGGACGGTCTTTTGCATGGTGCAGGAGCTCGTATACCCGGTTTGTATCACGTACTGCAAACTTAAGAATCTCTAATATTCTGTGGGATGGATATGGGGAAGTGACGCGCCGGTGCGGGGATTTGTTGACAGGGTGGGGAGAGGGGAGTAGAATATTTTTAGCGTTGGATTTGAAAGGGTAAAGATTATGCGAGAAATAAAACATGATCCTATTGAAGATACAGAAGAGTATCAGGCTGTTGTTGACAAGATAAATGAAATGGCAGAATCTTTAGTGGATTCCAATATAAGATATGGCAGATATCACTTTGTGGAAGAAGAGAAGCAAAGATTGTTGAAAGAGTTATATGATATAGATTGGAAAACATCTGCCGAAATGAATCCGGAATGGGATTTTATATAGATGATTAGACAACGGGGACTATTAATGGAGATTTTGATCATATGAAAACTGAGAGCGAGAAAATAGCGGAAATTATCAAAGCCAGAAATTTGACAGGATGTATGAATAATACAAAATGGAGAGAATTCATTAAGGCCATAAATGAAGAAATGCCGGTTTTGATACCATGTGATTATCTGACGTTGTTTGGAAGTGGTCCGTTTTTTGTAAATGGCTTTGATATAGAGCATTTGGGATACAGTTTAAAGGCGCTTGAATGGGTAAAGGTCAAACCGAAGTTTTATATCACCAGGCATAGAGGCAGATTGTTGGAAGATGAGCAGGAATTGTGTGATGTTGAACAGGAGTTTTTGGATTTGATGAACAAGTACTCTATTCCATATGAATACGATAGCGAAAATGAGGTATATACCATATACGGGTATAAATAATAGTAGCATTGGTTGTGAAAAAATTTCAAAGGAAAAGGAACATGAGAAGAAAAGACAGAGAGATTACCGACAAAAACAGAATCAGAGAATTTATCGACAAAGAACAAATACTACGAATTGCTTTTTATGATGAGGGAGAGATTTATATAGTCCCCATAAATTATGGATACCTATATGATGAGAAATACATATTTTATTTTCATGGGGCCAAGGCAGGGCGTAAATATGAACTTGCTAAGAACAACCCAAATGTGGGATTTGAGATAGATGGAAACTATTCGTTGTTAGAGGGCGAAGAAGCATGTGATTTTTCAGCGACTTTTCAAAGTGTAATAGGAACAGGAATTCTTTCTTTGGTAGAGGATAATACTGAAAAAATCAAAGGTCTTAATACAATTATGAAACAGACAACGTCAAAAGAAGAATGGAATTACAGTGCTGAAATGTTAGAGGCGGTAGCTGTATTTAGGTTAGATGTTGATAAATTGTCGTGTAAAGCAAAGTAGAATGAAACATGGCGGAATTTGAATTCTCACTTGAGGTATTTTTAGGGATTTAATAACTGTTATATCGTGTTATAAAAATCTCGTCAAACCCTTGAAAACACTAAAGTTTTCAAGGGTGTCCTCTCCGTCACATCTTGTATCGTGTTATATCGTTTTACCCTTGGTTATGACCTCTGATAAGGGAAAAAACAAGGGAAAGAA
Source organism: Acetatifactor sp. (assembly GCA_045539535.1). Taxonomy (GTDB): domain Bacteria; phylum Bacillota; class Clostridia; order Lachnospirales; family Lachnospiraceae; genus Acetatifactor. The sequence continues at coordinate 751 of JAZQFO010000027.1, read as the reverse complement.
AATCTGGTAACAACTTATAACAAATTATAAAAATGGCAGTTGGGACTGGATGAAATGCTTATAATACATTTTCAAGAAAGGATTGATTGGATGAACATAATATATGCAGATTACAACATTTATCACAACAGCATTGATATATGCACTTATGCCGGATATATTCTACGGATTGACTGTGCAAAGGCAGAGGAAGGATTAAAGACTACTCCTAATTCAGAGTGTGCCTTAAATGCCCTTGCAATAGATAATCCACTAGAATATGCCAGACTGTATCTCGATGGAACTATGCAGATATGGATTGATGCGGAGGATTCATTAGAAATTTGGTGATTTGTATACAAGGCAAGACTATAGTTTTAAGTCTTGCCTTGTATTATAAAAAATATATATTATTTGTATTGAGTTTTAGAAAGAAAATGTCGATAATGAAAAGGGATTATATACAAGTGTCTAATTTAATATACGAGGTGTAGAATATTGATTTATGTAGTGGACAATTTCTTGAATTATTTAATATATCTATTCATTATTTATTTTGGATTTAAGATACAGCCTAGGAAGAATAAAATTTTCTGTTGGCTCTCGGTGGTGGTTGTATTTGCGGCTGGTATTTTTAATATGTACTTTGAAACCAATTCTCCTATTGTGTATGTGTGTTGGAGTGTTCTGTCTGTATGCTTATTTTTCAGGGAACGTTTATTGCGTTTAGGTATATTGAGTTTTGCGCTTATGTATTTTACAGGAATTATGG
>JAZQFO010000026.1:0-6730 GCA_045539535.1 Acetatifactor sp. | reverse complement strand
CAGGTTCCATTTTATATCTCCTTTTTCAACAGAAACTGCTCTGCATATTCCTTTGCAGCCTCAGGGTATTCATATCTGAGTTTCTCAGCCACTTGACTTGAAAGCCTTGCGAAAAGCTTCTCCGTTGTTCGAAGTGCATTTTGCATATCTTCACGATTATATCTAGCAAAGCACGGCTCTAATGCTTCCCTGATATCCGGCTCAGCCCACTTATCAAGAAATCTTCCGTCATGCCATACATCACAGCCTTTTATTTCATGGGAGTACACCTCTATTACCTTGAGCAGATACCGCTTCAAATAGGCGTCGATACACATCTTAGCTGACCAAATTTCTCCCCTGTAAAGCTTTTTCCCCGCCCATATGATGTGAAAATAAAAATCATTGACCATGTTATTGAATTCCGCCTCTGAAATCACTACATGTTCCGGCAGACAATCAATTGCCTCTTTTAACAAAGATGTGTAATCTTCCAAGTCATACAGCACTTGATAGCCCCGCTTTATAATCTGACCGATGATACCGTCCTTATCTGCCGTGGCAAATTGCTCCTGTGTCAGCACAACCAAATCCACATCCAGATAGTCATCGATATACACTCTTCTTTCTTTACCGCCACCCAATGTTGGTTCGATGAAAGAAATTTTGATATCGCCCAGCCTTTGAGGAATGTCACCATAAAGCCATCCTTCTACCTTGTCCGTTACAATGATAAAATCAATATCGGAATACTGATCCGCAACATCCGTAGTTCTGGCCTGTGAACCGATTACAACCACAAGCTTCACATCTTCCGACTTTGCTATATCAACAATTTTCTGTTTTAGAATATTGCATCTGTCCACACTTAATAACCTCCGGTCTGCTCCCCCTTTAAAAGGCCCACTGCACGGGAGGTGCCGATACGGTCACACCCCAACTTAAGAAACATCTCCAAATCCGCCAGTGTGGACACGCCGCCTGCTGCCTTCATCTTCACATCAGGTCCGATATGAGCCTTAAAGAGCTCAATATCCGCTCTTGTGGCTCCATCTGTGCCAAATCCGGTGGATGTCTTGATATAGTCTGCACCTGCATTGGTTACTGCCTTACACATGGCAATCTTCTCTTCCTCTGTCAGATAACAGGTCTCGATAATCACCTTGAGAATATGGTCACCGCAAGCTGCCTTTAAGGTTCGAATCTCCTCTTCCACCTTGTCAAACAAACCATTTTTTACATCACTGATATTCACTACCATGTCGATTTCATTGCATCCGTCTGCAAGAGCTTGCTCCACCTCCGCAACCTTAGCCGCTGTGACACTGTAGCCAAGAGGAAAGCCTACTACAGTGCAAATATTGAGTTTGTCACCGTATGTATCATGGATACGCTTGATATAGCAGGGAGGTACACACACACTGGCGGTACCGAATTCCACAGCCTCGTCGCAAAGCTTAGCGATATCTTCCCAGGTGGCAAAGGCCTTTAACTGGGTGTGGTCTACATGTGATAACATTTCCTGATTGGTCATTTTTATTTCCTCCTTATTTTTCAAATAGTGAATTGAAATCGCCGCATTATCGCGGAAATCCAAAATCTGCTCTCTCTTGTTTTCTCCCTCAAAGCCATGAATCAGCTAAAACAAATCAGCCATCTGACTATACTCAAAATCATATTCTCTCACAAAGACATCGTTAGTCATTTCTTTACAATTCACCACATACACATAGAAACATTTGTACCATTTCTATCAATAGAATTGCTAACATTTTCCTCCAAAATAGGTTTATTCTCTTGAAAACAGAACAAATGTTTGGTATAATAAATTTGGGTGCTTCCATAACGGTAGGCGGTTAGTCTTCTACGGAGGACTGTGACCTCCGATTTACATAGAAATCTGCTTGCAGAAATCTTGCTATGAGGAGGATTTGCTTATGTTAACCCTCGAAAGTCTTATGTCTGTTATAGGTCTTTGCTTGACTTGTTTCAGCCTTGGCTATTCGTTCGGTCGCAATAGCAAGGCACAAAAATAACCGCCTAGCCCTCGAATACTAGCGGTTATTTTTGTAACTAAATATATTCGGACTAACCGTCTATCGGTAGCACCTTTTCTACTTACATATTACCACTAAGACTTATTTATGTCAACACAAACGCCCATACATCAAGAGACATAACATGATTTCAACTCTGAAATTTATATATACTCCAAAGTTTCCATCAAATTCCCAATTGCAGTAACATTATTTGGAATATCTCTGCCTCGTCTATTTATCCATAATGCCCTTATTCCAATGGAATTAGCGCCTTTTATATCACTACTCAGTGAATCTCCAATATGTAAAACATCCTTCGCCGCTAATCCCGTCTTATTTAGTGCCAATTCAAATAATTCTTTTCGCGGCTTATATGATTTTGCATCTTCGCTTGTGAATATACCTTGCGGCTCTAATCCGTGAAACTCAATAGCCTTCAGTATATCTGCTCTATCAATGTTAGAAACTATATAAATAGGTATAGGACAATTTTGGAAAAACTGTTTTGATTCTTCAAAAATTGGTGGTTGCACCCAATATTCAAACATTTCGTTACCTAATTTCACACCATCTTCTGATGAACCAAAGTGTTTTATTGTATCTATTATAGACTCTGTTTCAAGTATTCGTTGTGTTTTAAAATTTTCACCATAAGAATTTTCAAACAGCATCTTAAAGGTATTCCACCAATATGCATCTACTTGTGCGGCATTTTCTGCATTCCCCGTTTCACAAATCAATTGGCTAATCCTTCTAACAATTTCACCATCCTCATGTACGATTGTTCCGTAAAAATCGATAAATATTGCCTTAACCATATCATCCTCCACCTAAGTTCTACACATCCGAATTTCCTCTCCGAACATCAACACTTTTCCATCTAACACCGCTTCCGCAAGCACATTTCCCTCATATCTCAGCTTTAGCGAGAAAAACTCCCTATCTTCCTCCAACAGTCGGAAGAAAATCTTGTCTCCTTCCCAGATAGGAAGCTCATACACCTTACTCTTCTCTACCCATTCCAAGGTTCCCTCATCGCAAGTAGTCATCTCGCCCTCATAGCCATCTGCGGTGTACAGACACATATACTCTGCCTCCGGCCATTCATTGGACAAAAAGGTTACGATCCCCCGGAATCTCCAAGACGTAAGCGTCAGCCCGGTCTCCTCTTTCACTTCTCTTAAAAGACATTCCTCCGGCGATTCGTCCGCCTCAAAGTGACCGCCTACACCCACCCATTTATCCTTGTTCAAATCTTTTTCTTTTTTCACTCTGTGCATCATCAGATATTTGTCATCTTGTTCAATATAGCACAGGGTTGTCAGCGAAATTTTCTTCACAAGCAATCCCCTCTCCTGCGTCTCTCAATTCAACACTTCTATCTTGGCAATGGAATCTACGCTTAATTCTCCGCCAAATTGCAGATTGACCATTGCATCTGTAAAAGAAATTATCCTTACATCCCGATAGTCATCACTTCGAAAATCAAAAAATCCCTTTATAAAACCTTCTTGTGTAGCCGGGTCAATACAAACAGGTTTCCCGCAAAAATAATTTCTCTCTATGGGTTCAAAGCGCTCTGATGCTCCGCTATGTTTTCTGCTTTTCTGAATAGCTGTGATATATCGTTTCCCGATCAAACCATATAAACAGTTTTCTTTCGCCTTCTTTTGATAAAAAATAAAATCCTTATCTTCTCCTACTACAAGAACATCATATACACCGTCATTCCAGCCTTTCAGGTCTATATCGTAATAGCCCCCCGAATACTCCAAAACACTGGTGTCCGGCTTATCACCTTCTTGAGAACCATCGTCTGTTTCGCATGCATCACCTAACAGTTCATCCAAACTAATTGCAAACATTTGAGAAATCATTTTCAAATTACTGATTTCCGGCGTTCCATTACCTGCCTCCCATTTTGCAATGGCTGAACGAGATACATTTAGCCGCTCGGCCATTGCCTCTTGTGTAATGCCTTCCTTGGTTCTCAAAAACTTGATTTTTTCGCCTAAACTCATATCACATACCTCTTTTCTTTATTTTTTCACATGGTAATGGATAAAGAAAATTTTGTACATATATTTGTGGAAACATCCCTGTTACTTATCGTAACAAAGCCCTTAAATTTCAATATTCAGCAAAAGCCCACAATCCATATAGGATGTGAGCTTTTACATAGCATTATAATTTATGCGAGTTAAATTCCCAAGAATCCTCTTACGGTATCCTGCATCTTGTCCACATCACACTGTACATCATGTACCACAGGTGCAGTACGGATCTCCTCGATTGCGTTAGGAACCTTTACATTTGCCAGCTTAGACAGCTCGTCAACCAGCTCGAAGTCACCCATTGCATCGTATTTTGCATCAATGGCATTCATAACGCTTCTGGTGAACTTGAAGGGGCTTGCAGTGGATGCAATCACAGTCTTGGCGGTATCGCCGGTCTCAGCCACATACTTCTGGTATACAGAAGATGCTACAGCAGTATGCGTATCAAGCACATAACCACAGCTCTCATAAAGACGCTTAATCTCTGCCGCAGTCTCTGCCTCATCAGCAAAGTTGCCGTAGAAATCATTAAGCTGCGCCTTCATGTCAGCGCTGATCTCATACTTACCCTCGCCGGTAAGTGCACTCATCAGCTCTCTGTTCTTGTCAGCGTCATTGCCGGCAATACGATAAATCAATCTCTCCAGATTGCTGGAAATCAGAATATCCATGGAAGGAGAAGTGGTGAGCATGAACTCGCGGTTTCTGTCATATGTACCGGTGCGGAAGAAGTCATACAGCACCTTATTGTCGTTGGATGCACAGATGAGCTTGCCGATAGGCAGACCCATGTTCTTTGCATAAAATGCAGCCAGAATATTACCAAAGTTACCGGTGGGAACTACCACGTTCATGGTCTCGCCCTCAGCAATCTTGCCCTCGTTCATAAGCTTTGCATAAGCATATACATAATAGCAAATCTGAGGAACCAGACGTCCGATATTGATAGAGTTTGCAGAAGAGAACTGGAATCCCTTCTCCTCCATTTCCTTAGCCAGCTCCTTGTCAGAGAAAATCTTCTTTACGCCGGTCTGGGCATCATCGAAATTTCCGTGGATACCTACTACCAGAGTGTTGTCACCCTTCTGGGTTACCATCTGCTTCTCCTGAATAGGGCTTACGCCGTTTTTGGGGTAAAATACGATGATACGGGTACCCTCAACACCTGCAAAGCCTGCCAGTGCAGCCTTACCGGTATCACCGGAGGTTGCAGTCAGAATCACGATTTCATTCTTAATCTCATTCTTTCTTGCAGAAGTAATCATCAGATGAGGCAGAATGGACAATGCCATATCCTTGAACGCAATGGTAGAACCGTGGAACAACTCCAGATAATAAGCGCCCTCAGCCTCCACAAGGGGTGCAATTACCTCAGTGTCAAACTTCTCATCATATGCTCTTGCGATACAGTTCTTAAGCTCCTCCTCGGTAAAATCGGTAAGGTAAAGCTTCATAACCTCGTATGCAACCTGCTTGTAATCCATCTCGGACAATTCCTTCAGGCTCTTGTCCAATGCAGGAATATGGTCAGGCACGAACAGTCCACCGTCATCGGAAAGACCCTTTAAAATCGCCTGTGATGCAGTTACTGCTGCGCCTTTACTTCTCGTACTGTTGTAAAAAACACTCATTTCTTTTCCCTCTTTCTGCCACAAGGGCATCTTCATCCTATAGCAATATGCGTATTCAAAAGAATTTTGCACATATTTTTCCATAATCTTAGCTAGTATAGCACACTTTTGATTCCTGTGCAATCCGCCAAGTTATAATTTTATGTAGTTTATTTAAAAAATTCATGTCCACCATGCTTAAACAAAAAAGTCAGATGCGTGTCAAACCATTTCATCTTCTCACTGTCCGCATGTTGTCTGGCAGCAAAATACAGTGCTCCATCCGAGATATCCTCTCCCATCAACGCCCGCTCCACTGCGTCCTCAGTTTCTTCACTGATTTTCACCGTCCACAATGTCTGATTACCCACCGGAGAAAACTGACACACACCATTCTCCTTCTGCAATACCACATCCGTTACCGTATCAGGAAACTTTTCACTCTCCACCCGGTTCAGCACCACATTTGCAACCAAAAGCTTGCCTTCCTCATCTTGATTACCGGCCTCCGCCTCCACAATGCGGAGAAGCATTTCCATATCCTCCTCGTTCAAAATATGTTCATTAGTTCTCTCCAACACCTGCACGTCCACTACCCGTTGTCCGGAAACAGCAGTCTCTATAATTCCCATGGTACTGGTGTTTTTCTCTGCCAACACCCTCTCGTCCAATTTCACTTCGCATACAGGCAACGCAGTCTGCCGGCTCTCTGAAATTCCCTTAACACAAAAGGAACCCAGCAGAAAAATCAGCTGCAACAAAAGCAATCCGCTTAATGCTTTTTTATACATAGTTAATCTCCATTCTTACGACAATATGTGTAAAAGTCTTTTTTACACTTTCCCCTCCGATAAACATATGTATGCGGCTTGCCAATCTTTTATGATTAATGCTATACTAAAAACATGAATAAACCTACAGAAAATAACAACAGACAGCAAAATACGACTCTTGACGGCGTCTGTCCATCCACCAAAAAGGACGGTACGCCTTATTTTCGTGCCTCTCTGACACACAAGAGAAAGCATATCAGTCTGGGAAGCTA
>JAZQFO010000025.1:0-18625 GCA_045539535.1 Acetatifactor sp. | reverse complement strand
CTGACCAGTCCGTCCTTTTTTACATCCGTTCTCACACTCTTACCTCAAATCCAACAGATAATAACCTTCCAGCTCATTCACGCCGGCGCCGCTTTTCTCAAGTCGCTCCAGCAAAACTGTTTCCGACTCAGGTTCCACCAGCCAATCTGACATCTCTGTCGGTAATAATATACAATCCGCTCCACAGGCATATGCCCTGTTCACATATTCTTCCACTTCATCTACGGTAATCTCTATCTGCCAGTCGTCTAGCTTCTCCATCCACACATAAAGCTCTTTTTGCTCCTCAGAGTAAGCATCATAGCTGTATGCATTCAAAGCCGCATCCCACATATTTCTGCCGTAAAGCAGTTTGGTCTCACCATCTAACCTGGCATATTCCAACACCTTTGCCGGCGCCCACAGGCAAACATCCGTGCCGCAATGAGTACGCACCTTTGCAAGCACATTTTCTGCATGGTCAGCCCGCTGCCGGGCAGCTACCGTATCCACACTGCCGGCACCCAATCCGCCACACAGCACCACAACCAATACCGACGCAACTGTCACAATTAGTGCTCGAAATCTGCCCATTCCTCCGGAAGCCTTCCACTCTTCCGTCAAAAATACTGTCCCTCCCAAAGCAATCAAGGCCGTCACAGGAACCATACTCCAAATCCATTGATAGTCATAAAATCTAGTCTGATAAGCCATCAATCCGGCCGCCGTAATGGGGCAGATGCACAGCACCATCATCAGCGAACCATACAACACCAAAAGGCCTTTGTTACCTCTTTTGCCTACCGTCAGCCCCATGAACAAAGCTGCCGCCAACGCAAGCGCCGCCAGCTTACCGCCGTCCATATATGCCGTCCAGCCTAAGCCGGCACTTTCTATCCAATTAAGCACATTTTGAATCATTCTCAGGCCTCCCTTCCCACAACATGAAGACCTGCTGTTTTCTTATACATACAAATCCTAAGCAGCGCGATTACAGCCGCCACTGCCAGACACACACCCATTCCGTACAGAGTCCAGGTAATGCAGGCCTCCGCAAGAACCAAAAGCACTACGGGTCTGACCTTGCCGCGCAACATCAAAGCAAGGGTATAGGGCACCAGCACCATATTCCGAATAGTTACGCCCATAAAACCACAGTGTAACAACCCAAAACCATCCATCCCAAAGCCATAATCACCCACACAGATGACCAGTGCAGTAAGCACCATAAACAGCAAACGCTTTTCCCTATCTTCCCGTCTCTCAAACAATGCCCTGCTCAAAGCCAGGAAAGCAGAATAACTGAGCAATAGTACCACAAGGGGTACGCATTTCCACACAAGCGTTACACCCTCCAAACCAAACAACTCGCAAAGACTTCCATAAAGCGTAGGAAGACATAAAATCCTGATACGCAACGGAATTCCGGCCTCATAAGCCCTGCCGGTAAGAGGATTTATGGCATGAACGGCATCCGCTTTCAAAAAGGTTTCCACCGTTTCCACTGTCATATCGCCGGTACGATACACCGAGCAATCTGACACAATCGTCATAATTTGCCAACCTACCATAAGCGCCAGGCTTAATACCAATGCAAAACGCAGTGGTGTAACCTGTTTACCGGAAAATGGAACTCCCTTGCCAACAGGCTTTTCATTCTTTTTATCACGTTTTGCACTATACAGCCCTACTACACCACATACACATGTTACCGACAAAACTGCCGCCACCCATAGGATTGTGGCACGGGATAACGCGAACCCCAAAAAGACTGCTGCCAAATGAGCCACTTCAGCAAGCCCAATGACCACCAGCCATCCTGTAATCAAAGCATCCGCCATATAAAATTGTCGGGCCTGCCTACGATATAATACCGCAAGCACGCCCACGCCTATTATCACAGGCAATACTGTCATGCAGACAAACAACAGACAAATGTTCATAAGAAACATTCCTCTCCGTGTCGTAATACTTTTATAACTCTTCTCTCACCAAATAAATGGGGCGATGCTTGACCTCCATGTAGGTTTTTGCAAGATATTGCCCCAAAATACCGGTACAGAAAAACTGAATTCCGCTGGTCAACAGAATAATACATACCAAAGAGGGCCAACCGGATACAGGATCACCAAACACAATCTTGCGCACGATGGTAAAAATAATCATAGCAAATGCAACCACACAGAAGAATACTCCCATCAGGGAAGATATCAACAAGGGTGCCGTAGAAAAAGCTACAATTCCGTCAAAGGAATACATCAAAAGCTTCCAGAAGCTCCACTTGGTCTCACCCCTTAGGCGCTCCACATTCTCAAACTCTATCCACTTGGTTCTAAAGCCTACCCAGCCAAAAATGCCCTTGGTGAAACGATTATACTCCCGCATGGACAAGATGGCATCCACCATCTGTCTGGTCATCAGGCGATAATCTCTGGCACCATCCATCATTTCCGTCTTAGAGATTCTCTTCATCAAGCTGTAAAATCTGCGGGCAAAAAAGCTGCGGATAGGGGGCTCACCCTTACGACTGACACGTCTGGTGGCCACAGAATCATACCCTTCCTTTAATCCCGCAAACATCTCAGGCAAAAGGGCCGGAGGATCCTGCAAATCCACGTCCATAATCACCACATAGTCCCCTTTTGACTTTTCCAAACCGGCAAACATAGCTGCTTCTTTGCCAAAATTTCTGGAGAAGGAAATCAAACGCACGCGCTCATCCGACTCACGAAGCTTTTTCACCTCAGCAACCGTACCGTCTCGGGACCCGTCATCTATATACAGAATCTCTATATCAATAGTATTTTTTTGAAAGAAAGGCTCGTTTTTCATGAGCTCGGTATAAAACGGAGCTACATTTACCTCTTCGTTATAACAAGGCACAATCACACTTAACAGACTCATGTTTTCCTCCTTAAGCACTCTCTAAAAAACAGTATACTATTCAATCAATTAATTCGCAAGTTAAAACCTTTCTACCATGGACTTTTCATTTAAAATAGAGTATACTGTACTATATGTTTCGTATACTATTGTGCGTTTGAGGAGAAAAATAATGCAGTTTTTTCAGGACTTATTTAGCAATACAATCTTCGTATCAGCAATTTTAGGCTGGTTTGTTGCTCAAGTATTAAAAACACTTATTCATATGGGATTCACCAAGGAATTTGTGGCCGAACGACTGGTAGGCAGTGGTGGCATGCCCAGTTCCCACTCCTCTACCGTATGTGCATTGGCCACTGCAACCTGCTACGAATATGGTGCCGGCAGTTTTGAGTTTGCCATCTCCATAATTTTTGCAATTATTGTCATGCATGATGCCATGGGCGTGCGCAGAGAGACCGGGATTCAAGCCCAGCTTTTAAATGATATTGTCGAGACCTTCACCGCCATGGGACGCAGTGAATTAAAGGCCTATGATAAATTAAAAGAATTTGTTGGACATACCCCTTTGCAGGTATTAATGGGAGCCATTCTGGGTATTTTTATTGCAGTAGGCATTCACCACTTTGGTCTCAACTAAAATAAGAAAGGCCGGAAATGAAACACAAAATTCTATTAGCACTTGTTATCTGCAGCAGTCTGCTTATGTGCAGCTGCAATTCTAACAATAATTCATCCGGTCCCATTGTACCGGAGAAAAGCTTCAGCGCAGAAAGTATGACCGCTACAGACAAACCCTCTGTTCAGTCCGATATAAAGATTATCATCGAAGACGACACACTTCCCCCAAAGGAAGGAATGGTACGAAGCCGTCTGACCAATGAGTGGGTAGACGCGGATGTAATTAAAACACGCCCCATCGCTGTTATGGTCCCCAACGAAAGTGCTGCGATTCCGCACTACAGCCTTGCCGACGCATCGATTTTGTATGAAGCCAATGTGGAAGGACGAATGACCCGCCTAATGGCTATTTACGAAGACTGGGAGGACCTTAACAAAATCGGAAACATTCGAAGCACCCGTACTTATTATGCTTACTGGGCTTTTGAATGGGATGCTTTTCTGGTACATTACGGTGGCCCCTACTATATCAACGAATTGATGAATCAGGAATACACTGAGCACATTGACGGCCTTGGCGGTGACGCTGAAGCCTTTTATCGCACTAAGGATCGTCCTGACCCCCACAATGTTTATGTAAACGGTGACACCCTGAAGGAATGTATTACAGACAAATCATATAGCTTAGCTTATAGAGCTCTGAACGACGAGGAACATTTTCAGTTTGCAACCAAAGCAGAACCTAATACCCTGGCCCAGTATAATCAGGCTCAAAATGCCACATACATCGATATGTCGGGCTGCTACCCTCTGACACGATGTTATTTTGAATACAACGAAGAAGACGGTTTGTATTATCGCTCCCAGCATTTGTCAGGTGCATCCGATGCACCGCACGCAGATGCAGACGGCACACAGCTCACTTTCAAAAACATCCTGGTGCAGTACACTAAGCAAGAGGTTCTGGACGAAAAGGGATATCTGGTATTCCAGTGCCACGACAATACCCGGGATGGCTGGTTTTTTACCAATGGCAAGGCCATTCATGTCAACTGGGAGAAAAAGAGTGACTACAGCGCCACCAGATATTACGATGACAACGGTGAAGAAATAGAATTAAACACAGGCAAAACCATGATTTGCATTGTGAATGAGAATGATTCTTTTACATTTAGATAAAGACGCACAAAACCCCGAGCACAACGCTCGGGGTTTTCATATTAAACTCACTATTTACTGGCCCAATCCCAATCTGTTTACCGCAGAGAAGATTGCTCTTACGGAAGCTCTGGTAATATTGGAGCTTACACCTACACCGTAGGTTACATTGCCGGTCTCGCTGTCCAGCAAATGGATATATGCAGCCGCCTGAGAGTTGGAACCACTCTGTAGTGCATGCTCTTCGTAATCCAATACTTTAATCTTGATACCAAGCTCTTCGCAAAGTCCACGCTTTACAGCATCGATAGGACCGTTACCAACGGCCTCGAAGAACTTCTCCTGACCATGGTTGGTATATACAACCGTAACTCTGGTATCGAAATCTGCATGAGCAGCTCCGCTCAAATCGTCCACGCGAAGCTTCTTGAAATGGATAGGCTCTTTTCTCTCTAAGTACTCTGTCTTGAAGCTCTCCATGATAAGCTCAGGAGATACCTCACCCTGCTTCTCGGAAATCGCCTGAATCACATTTGCGAACTCCTTATGCATTGCCTTAGGAAGTTTGAAGCCGAAGTAGGTATCCATAACAAATGCCACGCCGCCCTTACCGGACTGAGAATTGATACGAACAATAGGCTCGTAGTCTCTGCCGATGTCGGAAGGATCGATGGGCAGATAAGGTACCTGCCAGATTTCGCTCTGACGTTCCTTCATTGCCTGTACACCCTTGTTAATCGCATCCTGATGGGAACCGGAGAAAGCGGTAAATACCAGCTTGCCCGCATAGGGATGTCTGGGATGGATAGGCAACTTACAGCAGCGCTCATAAATCTCAATAATATCATTAATTCTCTCAATATTCAGCTCAGGATTGATACCCTGAGAGAACATGTTGTAAGCCACATTCAGGATATCTACATTACCGGTACGCTCACCGTTACCAAACAATGTACCTTCAATACGGTCAGCACCTGCCAAAAGTGCAAGCTCTGCACTGGCAACACCGGTACCTCTGTCGTTGTGTGGATGTACACTGATAATCACGCTCTCACGCTTGTCCATGTGTTTAATCATCCACTCAATCTGATCTGCATATACATTGGGTGTAGTCATTTCTACCGTAGAGGGCAGATTAATAATCATGGGAGCATCAGGAGTAGGTCCCCATTCATTAATTACCGCATTACAAATCTCGGAAGCATACTCAGGCTCTGTACCGGTAAAGCTCTCGGGAGAGTACTCCAGAATAATCTTGCCGGGGAACTTAGCCGCACGCTCTTTTACCATTCTGGTACCGGCAAGAGCAATAGCAGTAATCTCAGGCATCTCCTTGTGGAATACCACATCTCTCTGCAATGTGGAGGTAGAATTATAAATATGTACAACCGCCTGCTTACAACCCTCAATTGCCTCGAAGGTACGGTCAATCAACTCTTCTCTGCACTGTGTCAGAACCTGTACCACCACATCATCGGGAATCAGTTTTCTGTCCACCAACTGACGCAGGAAATCAAACTCAATCTGGCTGGCCGCAGGGAAACCAATCTCAATCTCCTTGAAGCCCAGCTTAATCAAGAACTGGAACATCTCAATCTTCTCTTCAACCACCATAGGATCAATCAAAGCCTGATTGCCGTCACGCAGATCCACACTACACCAAATGGGCGCCTTGGTAATCTCCTTATTGGGCCATTCTCTCTCCGGATAATCCATCACCGGATTCTTGCGATATCTCTGATAATTCAACATTTCTATACTCCTTTACTCAAAGCAACAGCCCATCCCTACGGATGAGCTGTCAATCATTCTCCCAAGCCGTTTTCTACGGCCGCAACTAAAGTCTGCAAGGCTTCTGCTTCGTCGTCTCCCTCGCATACAAATTCAATCTCATCACCGCACTTGACGCATGCACCCAACACACTTAGAACACTCTTGGCATTGGCTGTACTGTCACGAAATGTAAATGTAATTAGCGATTTAAACTGCATTGCCTCCTTGCATAGGATCCCAGCCGGTCTCAAATGCAAGCCAGTAGGATTCTTGATGACTACTTTCTGACTTACCATATTGCGCTATCCTCCCAATTCTCGTGTTGCACGGACACCCCTATGTCCGCACCTTCCGCAACACTAGTTCTCTATAGTATAATATAGCACGTTTGAATGGCTTTCACAAGCGGTTTTTCCAGCTTAAACGTTTACGCCATTAAAATTCTAAAACATGATGTCCTGAATCAGGCTTGCCAGCTTCTCTGCTTCTTCCTGAATCACAGCCTGATCCTTACCCTCGATCATCACACGAACCAAAGGCTCCGTACCGGACGGACGAATCAGCACTCTGCCCTCACCGGCGAATTTCTTCTCCAGCTCAGCAATCGCACCCGCAATCTCAGGATACTCCATATACTTATCCTTCTTGTGATTAGCAACCTTGGCGTTCACAAGAGCCTGAGGAAGCACCTCCATGATAGATGCAAGCTCTGACAAAGGCTTTCCTGTATCCACCATTACCTGCAAAAGATGCAGTGCGCTAAGAAGGCCGTCACCGGTGGTATTTTCATCCAGGAAAATAATATGGCCGGACTGTTCGCCACCCAGATTGGCATTGATCTCTTTCATGCGCTCCAGCACATAGCGATCACCTACCTTGGTCTGTTCCATAGAGATACCATACTTTTCACCCATCAAAAAGAAGCCCAGATTGCTCATAACTGTAGCCACAATGGTATTGTTGGCCAGCTTGCCGCGCTCCTTCATGTAATTGCCGATGATAGCCATAATCTGGTCACCATCAACCTGATTACCGTTCTCATCTACTGCCAGAAGTCTGTCAGCGTCTCCGTCAAAGGCAAGACCTACATTAGCCTTTTCGTATACCACTCTCGCCTGCAGCTCCTCCATATGGGTGGAACCACAGTTGGCATTGATGTTGGTGCCGTCAGGATTGTTGTGGATAGCAACCACGTTACCACCCAACTCTTTTAAAGTCTCTACAGAGGTGTAGAAAGCAGCGCCCTCTGCACAGTCAACCACAATCTTAAGACCGGACAAATCTACATTTACAGCATTCATTGCATGATTGATGTACTCTTCTTTCGCATCGGTACGATATTTAATCTTACCCACACCGGGACCGGTGGGGAACTTGATACCGGCCATATTATTCTGAATCAGCGCATCAATCTCATCTTCTAATGCATCCGGCAATTTATAGCCGTCTCCATCAAAAAACTTAATACCGTTAAACTCAACGGGATTGTGGGAAGCAGAAATAACAACACCTGCATCCACCTTGTATTTCTTGGTCAGACATGCTACTGCCGGTGTAGGAAGCACTCCCACATAGATACAGTTAGCACCTACAGAACATGCTCCTGCCATCAAAGCATTTGCAAGCATATCACCCGAAATACGCGTATCGCAGCCCACCATCAAAGTAGGTTTGTGTTCCTTTTCTTTGGTAAGCACATATGCGCCTGCCTGTCCAAGCTGCATCGCAAGCAACGGTGTCAATTCCTCATTTGCAATACCTCTCACACCATCTGTTCCAAATAATCTAGCCATAATTCCAACCTCTATTCCGGTGCCTTGCACCTAATTTTATAACTATATGTTATTCCTCTTCTTTTACTACAATGCGTACAGTAACAGAATTCTTCTCTTCTACCGCATCATCTAATGCAAACGTAATCGGAATGGTATAGTTGCCGGGGCGAAGACTTTCCATTCCGTTTGCCTGCATCCATGCTCCAATATCAATCGTACCATTCACATTGTCATCACGCAACGGATTAATTCGGGCTCTCAGACCAGCTATCTCCAAAGATAACACCGTTCCTGCAGGCTCAAGAATTTGCGCCTCAAGTCCTGTGGGCACATTGCTTACCGCCACATTCTCGATAGGAATATACAAAGTCTTTTCCATAACCGGCTCCACATAAGCCGTAGCTGAAATCTTACCGTTAAAGCTCAGATCCGCAAGCTTTACATTATCCGGCAGATACTCACGGATATCAATATTCTTTACTACATCTCCCTCAGCATCGGTGATATCCAGCTCTTCCGCAGGAATACTGATAGAGGAAACTCGGATGAGCGTTGTAGCATTTCCGGCAACCTTCACTGTAATCGGATCACTCTCAAGTCTGCCTGTTGCCATGTAGCCCTCTGCAGGTGTACCGGTGGACGCCAACTCAATAGGCACTTCCTTCACAGCCAAAATCTCTGCAGACATCTTCACATGGTCAACATTTTTCACAAGATTGGCACGCTCCACCACATTGCCATCTGCATCGTACAATTTAATATCCACATTTGCAGTCAAATTGCTGGTGGCATCCGTAACGTCAATTTCTACGCCCGCATATTTCACCTGCTCCACCGCAGATTTAGGACCTGAAACCTCAATACGGTTCTGATCAGGTGTCAGGGAATATACCATATAACCGCCTGCCACTTCGCCTACGGTATTCGCCATCAAGGTCACATATTTACTAGCCTTCTCCTCTACATTCAGCTTAACCATATCATGACTTCCGCTAATGGATACCACATTGGAGTTGGACGCCGAGAAAGTAATAGGAATCGTATTAATGTCCGTAAGCTTACTCACGTCGGCTTCAGCCGTAATATCGCTGTTACGCAGCTGTGTGAACACACTCTTGGGTGCATATACCGTCACCCGGACAGTATCCGTACCATCCAGAATCTCATACACTTTATTCTCTTTTTCCAAAAGGTCTGTGTTAATCAATTTCACCTGGATATTGCCCATATCTCTGTCATCCTTGGGATCACCAATCTGGACAACCACAAACCACAAAAGAAAGGCCAGCAGCAAAGATATGCACTTAAGGCCCAGATTATTTAGCAGTCTTTTTCTCATCCTTCGCCTTATTCCTTCCTTTCCACTTGCGCTTCGGCTTTACTTCCTCCACGTCCTTATTCAAAATCTGTTGTAAATATTTTTTCAAAGAATCCCCATCCAGATTGCGCTTCAAATTACCCTCAAAAGCCACACTGATCTTGCCGGTCTCCTCGGAAACAATAACCGTCAAGGAATCCGTCACTTCGGAAATACCCACGCCGGCTCTGTGTCTGGTTCCCAAATCCTTACTCAGTGCCAGATTGTCTGACAAAGGCAGATAACAAGTAGCAGAAGTGATTCTGTTACCCCGGATAATTACCGCACCATCATGCAAAGGTGTATTATGCTCAAAAATATTAATTAACAGCTGATTGGATACCAGCGCATCCACATCAATTCCCGTGCGCTCATAATCCTTCAAAGAAACCTGCTGTTCAATTACAATCAAAGCGCCTGTACGGGCCTTGCCCATCTCCACGCATGCCTTACTGATCTCAGCAATGGTCTTCTCAGAAAAAACGCTCTCATCTTTTTTGTTGTTATCAAACGGGAAAACAGAACCAATAATGTTTTTTTTGCCCAATTCCTCAAGCGCTTTACGCAACTCCGGCTGCAGAATTACCACCAGCGCCGTTGCCGCGAATCCCAATACATTCTGGGCAATCCACAGGATGGTAGTCATTTTAAAAACAGCGGCAAGCAGCAAAAAGGCAGCAATCACAATAAGACCCTTCAACAGGGTCCATGCTCTTGTTTCCTTCATCCACACCAAAACATAATACACCAAAAGGGCGATTATCAGAATCTCCAATATATCGCCCAGGTCCATTATTGTCCCGTATATGCCTAAATTTCTAAAATACTCAACTATCCTGTCAAACCATTCCATGTTTTGTTACAGCTCCTCATATTCTACTTCGGAATCTTCCTGGCTGCTGCCGATAGTCACGCTCCGTCCCCTGACATTTCTGTCATAAGTATCAGCCATTCCTCTACGAGTACGCTCTGTTGTCACACTGCGTCCCGAGGAAGCGGAAGGTCTGGAAGAAGGGACTGACGTGCTCCTTCTGGGCGTGTTGATGTGCTTCACTGTCTTAGTGGTAGCCGCCACGGTCATCTTGGGCACAGCCTTCACATAATAATAATACTCATCATCTTCAAACTGCACCTTCTCCGTACGACTGTAATCCACACAGAAGCGGAAGAACTCTATTACCTTTGCGATACCCATTGCAAGCAGATTACCAAAAATCGCGCCCACAACAGAAATATTAGTCTCATAAATCAGGTCGCCTACAAGCAGAATAATCATATTGAGAATTACGCCTGCTGCCATGGCAATGGTCCAGGAATAATCAATAGACATTCTGCGGATAATGTAAACAACAATAACTGTAATAGCAAACGCCACAACCATTACAAGCATTGCTTTATTGTCGAGTAACGCATCCAGCACCAGACGAAGCTTTGCAATGGCATCCGCCTCACCCATGGTATTAATGGTAGGTGCGTTTACAATCACTGCCTGCAACAGGTAATAAACCACTACACCGCTGCCCACCGCCACTGCAGACGCAGGTGTTCCCAAAAGACCAGCTGCCACGGGCATGATATACGGAATCTTCATAAAGCAAAGAAGAGGGGTCAATACCACAAGCACAATGTCCTTCGGTCCAAATCTGAAATACAAAAGGAACAACAGCAGATAGACCACCACACCTACAATTGCCACTTCCAGCGACAACGCATACATGTGAAGCAGACTAAACAGCATGGCAAATACTGCCACACCGCCCACCGGCAGAAAAGAACAAGTCAAAGCAGCAATCAGAACAATTCCCATATTGTCGATGCGTGTCATATAACCCAAATTGCCATTCACTACAAGCAAAACAATAAATGCCAGCAAAAACTTTACCACCGGCAAAATGAATACCTCATTTTTGCTGTATATTAATTTTATTTTGTCTCTCAATTCCAGTAACTCAGTCATTCTTTCCTCCGATTACCCTTCCTCATACAGGGAATTCAATTTCTTCAGATTCTGATAATACAGCTTCAGACTCCTACGCGCCTTGTAATAGCGATAGGCACAAACCACATAGGTCGCCGCGCCGTACAAAACCACAGCAACCCCATAGTATGTCAGAAGCGTTTTGGCAAATGCAACCAAATCCATTTTGTAGATTTCCTGCACAAAAACTTCAAAATCATACAACACATACAAAGCTAAAATAACTGCAAATGCAATCGTTGCACAAAACACAGATTTCAGCACCTCTACAGCAATATAATCTCCACGAAAATATTTGCCGATTTTCATATTTTCCTTGCCCTCATGCTCCTCATAGGAAGCCATCTTGGTCATAAGAATTACTCTTTCCTCGTTTAGCATAAATCCTCCACAACAACCTTACAGATAACGCATCTTCGCACTGTCTCTGTTTTTCTTGTACAAGGTCTGGTCCACAGGCTTATTGCCTCGGGCAATGTTCTGGAAATTATTGGCAAGTGCAGCTCTGCATTTATCGCAGAATTTACCGCAACGAATCGCGGTGCCGCAGCTCTCACAACTGAGCATAATTGCAGAACCCTCCATCAATTCAAGACGCTCCTCGCGCAGCCACTGACGAATCTGGGAAACCTCTACCTCACACTCCTCAGAAACCTCCTGCATACTCGCACCTCTGTGCTCTTCAATATACGCTTTTACTTCCTGAAATTTTTCCTCCAGTTTCTCCCTACAACCCGGACAAAGATTGGGACCGCTCAGGTAGTTAAATATTCTCTTACAGCCTCTGCAGGTTCTTACATCCATATCATTACCTCCATCTTACTTATACGCCCTCTCCGCAGGCCAGCGCTACAAAATAAACCCTTTTCACACCGCCCCTTAGAAGCGTTTTAGCTGCCTCATCCATAGTACTCCCGGTAGTATAGATATCATCCACCAGTATAACTGTATTTAATTTTACATCATTTCTACCGATAATAAAAGCTTTTTTCAAATTATTTTGCCTTTCGGCAGGATTTAAGCGCTTCAGTGGTGTTGTATTCCTAATGCGAAGCAGGTAATTCTCCAGTACAGGTATCTCCATCTGCGCTCCTAACGCATTTGCCAGAAGCGCTGCCTGATTGTATCCTCTGTGTCTTTGTCTGGCTTTATGAAGCGGAATTGGAATCAAAGCATCCGGCTTAACGCTTCGGATAAATTCTCCCAGATGTGCGGCCAATTCCTCCCCAAAAAAGTCTGCATACTCCTGTCTCCCGGCATATTTGAACCGATAAAGGGCCGGTGCAGCAAATCCATACTCATAAAGAGCTCTTCCCCTTACAAACAAATGCTCATCCCTAGCACAGTCTCCACAAAATTCTTCCGCCTCAGCCACCTTCTTGCCACACTTCATACAATAGGGTTGGGTCAAAATTTTTCTCTTACCCCTGCACTCCGGACATATTTTCTCTCCAAAAGGTCTGGCCGGTTCATCACAAACCGGACAACGCAAGGGAAACAAAAGCTGCTTTGCCAAATCTGTTACCTTCATCCAACAACCTCTCTGATACGCTCTGTCAGCCCGGTAAAACGACTGTTCTCACTGACATTGTCAATCATTCCCCGCACAGTGTTGCTACTGCCCAGGATCGTTACGCAATTGCGGGCTCTGGTGATGGCTGTATACAAAAGATTACGGTTAAACAACATTCTGGGACCTGAAAGCAACGGTAAAATTACTGCCGGATATTCACTTCCCTGAGACTTGTGAATTGTGATGGCATAGGCAAGCTCCAATTCCTCCAGAAGAGAAAACGGATAAGTCACCCTCCGCCCTTCATCATATTCCACCACAAGCTCCGAAGCCGACTCGCGAATCTCCAAAATCTTACCGGTATCACCATTAAAAATACCCATGCCGCTATCCACCGGAATCCCGTATCTGCTTACAATCTCCCACTCCAGCTGATAGTTGTTGCGAATCTGCATAACCTTGTCACCCTCGCGGTAAATGGCGTCTCCCACCGCATACTCCCGCTTATTGGGAGCAGGCGGATTCAAATACCGCTGCAGAATCGCATTCAGCGTCTCACAACCCAATGTACCTTTGCGCATGGGTGTCAACACCTGAATATCCATTGGTGTGGCCTGTACATAACCCGGAAGCTTCTCCTGTATCAACTGTATCATGTGTTTGTATATGACATTAACGTCATTTCTCTCCAACAAGAAGAAATCCATGGATTTATTGTCCAAGGCGATCTGCTCTCCCCGGTTGATCCGGTGGGCATTGACTACAATGTCACTTTCTCCTGCCTGGCGGAAAATCTTCTGCAACACAACCGACGGAAAACATCCGCTATCCATAATATCCCGAAGCACCTGTCCCGGTCCCACACTGGGAAGCTGATTCACATCCCCTACCAGTATCAGCCGTGTGCCTGGAATAATGGCCTTTAACAATGCCTGAAAAAGCTGAATGTCCACCATGGACATCTCATCTATAATAATTACATCTGCCTCCAAAGGAGTCAGTTCATTTCGCTCAAAACGGACCTTTCTGTTATCCTCATCGGACAAAGCACTATTTAACTCCAACAGACGATGAATGGTCTTGGCTTCAAAACCGGTAGCCTCCGTCATTCGCTTTGCTGCACGTCCCGTAGGCGCAGCAAGCATAATATCCAAGCCTTCCGACTCAAAGTAGTGAAGCATCATGTTGATGGTAGTGGTTTTACCGGTTCCCGGACCTCCGGACAGGATAAACAAACCATTTTGGATACTGGTCATTACCGCCTGGAGCTGAAGCTCATCCAGTTCCATGTGATGCTTTTCCATCATTCTTTCCAAAGTTTTTCGGATAGCAGCCTCCTGAGAAGGCAAAATCTCTGCTTCCCACATAGGAATATTAATTCTCTCCAGCATGGCCGCACAGTTTAATTCCGCATAATAGAAATGGGATGCATACACATCCTGCCCCTTGATAACCAGCTTTTTATCCATGGCAAGGTTTTCCACCTGGGGACGAATGGCATCCTCCTCCACTCCCAGCAGTGTGCGGGCTCTCTCCAAAAGCAACTCAACGGGAAGATAACAATGCCCTTCATTTACGGATTGAAGCAGGGTATAGAAAACACCACTTCTGATACGATAGTCCGAATCCGTGTGAATCCCAATTCTTCCGGCAATTTCGTCTGCAATTTTAAAACCGATACCGTTCACATCCTCCGCCAAGCGATAAGGATTTTCCTGCATCACGCTATATATTTCCGCACCATAGGTATTATATATTTTAACCGCCAAAGCATTGGAAATACCATACTGCTGCAAATAGACCAGCGCCTCACGCAGGTCCTTTTTCTCTTCCATTTGCACAGCAATTTCCTGAGCTTTCCGCTCACTAATACCCTTGATTTCAGCCAATCTTTCCGGTTCTTCCTCAATAATCCGGAAGGTATCATCACCGAACTTTTTAACAATACGCGCTGCCAAAGCCGCACCGACGCCCTTGATGGCACCACTACCCAGATATCGCTCCATGCTGGCACTATCCTTGGGCGCAACCGTGTGGTAACTATTAATTTTTAACTGCTTGCCATAAACAGGATGCTCCACGTACTCACCCTGGGCAGCAATATTCTCCCCCGGACTCAAGCCTTTACACATACCCACGCATGTGATTTCCTCTCCATCCGCAATGAGAACCATAACCGTATAACCATTTTCGCTATTTTGGAAAATGATGTGATCTACATATCCATTTACTGTTTCCATATTGTTTTAACCTTTGATGTGTATTGTTCCGAATCGGAAGGACAAGATGTAAAGTAGAATAATATACCGAAAAAAGCTGATAGAAAGGAAGCGGACAAAGCCTATGACAAGCTGTCCGCATTCACACCATAATTACGCTTCATCTGTTCATATAGCATCTGTGCCAGTCCCAAGCTGTTCTGCTCTGTGGACTCTGCTGCAACATCCTGCAGCATCTCATCCTTGAAGAAGTCTAACATTGAATTGGAGGAAGAACTTCCGTCCTCATCCTTCATGATGGTCTTTTCCATCCCTTTAAACACCTGCTCCAGAAAATATGCCTCAAACTGCTTACAAGCATCCATCAGCTCATCATCTGTAGCCTTGCTGTAATCCGTCTTCAGCTGTCCCTCAAGCTTGGAAGCAGAGGCATTAGAAGCAGATGCATATAAATCATTGTATGTAGATGTAAGATTGCTGATATCCATATACTATACCTCGTTTCCCCTGCGAAGACCGCACTATCTGCGGAGGTTGTTTGCTTGTTGCAACATTTCGTCCGAAGCGGTAATTGCTTTGGAATTCATTTCGTAGGCACGCTGTGCCACAATCATGTTAACCATTTCATCTACTACCTGAACGTTGGAGCCTTCCAGATAGCCCTGAACCACACTGGTTTTGCTAACAAAATCACTCTCTGCCTCATTGATGGGATCGCCGCTGGCTGCCGTCTGTTCGTACAAGCTGTCGCTCAGCTTCTTCAAGCCATTGGGATTGTTAAATTGAAATACACCAATCTGGATGCCAATAGGCTGCGGGTTATTGCTCTCATCCGGATAGCAAAGACTTCCGTCAGAAGAAACAGAAATCTGGCTAAGGACATAGTCCTTGTCCAGCAAGATAGGCTCTCCATCCGTATTCAACACAGGAAGACCCTCTGTTGTAGACAGCATATAACCGCCTGTAGCCAGTGCAAACTGGAAATTACCGTTTCTGGTGTAGTATGTATTGCCATCTGCACCCTGAACTGCAAAGAATCCTTCGCCGTCCAACGCAAATGCAGTGTCGCTTTCCGAAGCCAGGAAGCTACCGGTTTTAAAAATTGAAGTAATGGATGCATTACGCACACCCAGACCTACCTGTGCACTGCTGGGTTTAGTTTCCCCATTGGCAGAGGTGGTTTTACTCTGAATATTCTGATACAAAAGACTCTTAAACTCATTTACCTGAGTCTTGTAACCATTGGTATTAACATTTGCCAGATTGTTGGCAATGGTATCAACATTTGTCTGCTGAGCAATCATACCTGACGCCGCTGTCCATAAACTTCTTACCATAACATGCTCCTTTCAGTCACAATGACCATCCCGCTACGGATTACTGGATTCTACCCAGCTGATTTACCGCAATATCAAGGGAACCGTCATACGTCTGTATAATTTTCTGATTGGACTCATAAGCTCTTGTAATTGAAATCAAATTTACCATCTCAGAGACAACCTGTACATTAGCCATCTCCAGATAACCTGCACGGATGGAAGCAGTCCCTTCCGTCAACCGCGCACCCTCCAAAGGACGGTAATAGGTCTCACCATATTTCTCCAGATAATCATAATCTTCAAAATCTGCCACCTGAATCTGTGCAACAATCTTGCCTTCCTGACTGATTCGGCCATCCACCGTTATGTCAGATTCCTTCAAGGTGTCCAGCTTGATGCGCTTATTATTTACATCCAGGATATAATCACCCTCCTGGGTAACCAGATAACCATCCTTATTCAGGGCAAACTGACCTGCACGGGTATACATAGTGCTGGTCTCTCCCGCTTTATTGGTAAATTCAATGGCGAAAAAGCCTTCGCCCTCCAAAGCCATATCATACTCATTACCGGTCTCTCTAAAGGAACCCTGGGAAAAATCCACATAATTCTCGCCGATCTTTACACCGGGATTACGAATACCGCTTCTCTGTACATTGGCCAGGCCAACAGAATTGTCCTTAATCTTGACCGTGAGCACATCATCGAAGGACTGGCTGGTAGAGCCCTCCTTCTTGTATCCTACAGTGGAGGCATTCGCCAAATTGTTGGTCATAATATCCATTCTGTTCTGCTCGTTTACCAAGCCTGTCCAGGCTGTATATAATCCTCTTAACATGACTGCCTCCTTCTTTTGTCTGCTCTGTCACGGCGACTATGTCGCCTCGTATCATTAATCTCTGTAACCTGCTAAAAACTCCACATATTGACCGGTTCCGATTGCCACTGCAGTCATGGGATCCTCCGCTGTCATGGTATTGATACCGGTCTTAGCAGAAATCAAATCCTCCAAACCTCTGAGCAGGCTACCGCCTCCGGTAAGTACAATACCACGGTCAGCAATATCTGCTGCAAGCTCAGGGGGAGTCTTCTCCAGCACGCTGTGAATCGTCTCCACAATCTGTGCAGTGGTCTCACGAAGAGCTTCCTCAGTCTCCTCAGAAGAAACCTTCACGGTCTTAGGAAGACCAGTAACCAGATTACGTCCGCGTACATCCATGTAATCCACCTCAGGACGCTTATAAGCGGAACCAATCTTAATCTTAATATCCTCTGCGGTTCTCTCACCAATCAGAAGATTGTGCTTCTTACGCATATAGCGAACCAACGCCTCATCAAAATCATCACCTGCAATCTTGATGGATGCACTTACAACAGTGCCGCCCAAAGAAATGACAGCAATGTCGGAAGTACCGCCTCCGATATCTACAATCATATTGCCGCAAGGCTTAGAAATATCGATTCCTGCACCAATCGCTGCTGCAATAGGCTCCTCAATGATGGAAACCTCTCTTGCACCTGCCTGATAAGTAGCATCTTCAACAGCCTTCTTCTCTACCTCAGTAACACCGCTGGGTACACACACCGCAATACGGGGCTTGCGGAAGGTTCTCTTGCCCAGAGCCTTCTGGATAAAGTATTTCATCATCTTCTCAGTAACGGTATAGTCAGAGATAACACCCTGACGAAGAGGTCTTACTGCCACGATATTGCCGGGTGTTCTACCCAGCATCAGTCTCGCATCCTCACCGATGGCCTTAATCTTATTGGTATCTCTATCAAAAGCTACAACAGAGGGCTCCTTCAAAACAACACCCTTACCTCTGATGTAAACCAGTATACTTGCTGTACCCAAGTCAATTCCAATGTCTGTACACTGCATTTATTTGTACCCCTTTCTGGTATTTATTTGCTAAGTTTTCATTCTGTCAAATACCTATTATAACCGAAATTCTTCCAAATTGATAGGGGTTTATAAAATTTTAAATAATTTTGATAAAAAAAGATGCAGAAAAGAAACTGATTCCTTCATCTCTTCTCCGCATCCATG
>JAZQFO010000024.1:0-2071 GCA_045539535.1 Acetatifactor sp. | reverse complement strand
ATACTTGAAATCCTCCAAATCGCAATTTGCAAATTTTGCAGTTATGCTTTCGGTATCAACGCAAAAATAGGAGTTGAAATTGTCAAGCACATATGCGCTGGTTACATTAAGCAAATCACTGGTGTTTTCGTAGTGCAGATAAAAGGTGGAACGATTGACCACTGCTGTTTCGCATATTTCGCTAATCGTTATATACTCAAACGGTTTCTTTTCAAGCAAGGAAAGGAGTGCCTTATCAAATCTCACCGCGGTATTAAAGTATTTGCTTTCTGATTTATTCATAAGGACACCTCCTCGTATAATATATTTTAGATACTTAATAGTACCTTGATAACTTTATAAAATTTCTTCATCGGCTTGTTAATGCCCATGATATAATTGTCCCAGTGTCAATCAGGTAATAGTTCTTTCGTCTCCTGTTGAACCAGTAATGGTTGCTTCATGAAAAGTCTGTTCCCCTGACATGGAAGTTAGCTGCAAACCGGCTGGCTGTTTGTCTGAGTCATGGTCTGCCACCTGGCAGTGTGGTTCGCATCAGACCACCTCAGACCGGATTCTTATATGCGAGGGTGTTGATGCTCCATGATCATGGGTATTACCAAGCCGATTGAACACTCTAAACTTTAACGAAAGAAGGTGATTTTTATGAACCCACTTTACGTCGGTATTGATGTCAGTAGCGAATCCAATGTCGTTTACCTTATGCTCCCGGATGGCTCCAAGCACAGCCACTTTTCTCTGGCTAACTCCAGAGACGGGGCTATCACACTGGTAAAACGTGTACTTGCAGCAATCACTTCCCATTCCCTCTCCCATCTCCTCATTGGTATGGAATCCACTTCCGTTTATGGAGACAATCTCGTCTATTTCCTGAGGGAAGATGCAACTCTTGCACCTTTTAACCGTAAGATCTTTGTCCTGAACCCTAAGCAGGTCAATAAGTTTAAAGAATCTTATAATGACCTGCCTAAAAATGATTGGGTGGACTCTTACGTGATTGCTGACTGCCTGCGTTTCGGAAGAATCAACAAAGAGGTCTATATGGGCGATTATCATTATAAAGCGCTCCAGAACCTCACAAGAGCCAGATATTTCGCTGTCCAAAACCTGACCAAGGAAAAACAACGTTTTATGAATGTGCTCTTCAAGAAGTATTCCTCTTTTACGCAGGAGAAGGTATTTTCCGATACCTTCAGCACCACAGCCCTTGCTGTTTACGAAGAATTCGAATCAGCAGAGGAGCTTGCCTATATGGACTTACAAGAGCTTACTGCCTTCATTATGGAAAAGGGAAAGAACCGCTTTCCCGATCCGGATGCAGTAGCCAAAGCCATACAGAAGGCAGCCCGCAGTTCCTATCGTTTACCCAAAACAGTAAATGATTCCGTGAACCAGGTGCTTGCCATATCCATAACCTCCATAAAGGCATTGGAATCTCAGATCAAGGAGTTTGACAAGGCAATCGCAGCCCAGATGGAGCTTCTGCCCAATGTCTTATCCTCCATAAAAGGGATTGGTCCCGTTTACTCTGCAGGCATTATGGCTGAGATCGGCGATATCAATCGCTTTGAAGATCAGGCCCAGCTTGCCAAATATGCAGGTCTTGTATGGACCCAGCACCAATCCGGTAAATTTGAAGCCCAGACAACCAGGCTCATTAAATCCGGCAACCGATTTTTAAGGTATTATCTATGTGAAGCAGCATTTTCTCTTGTAAGATGCGATGTGGAGTATTGCCGCTTCTACCACCTCAAATACAAAGAGGTGAACAGATACCAACACAAATGTGCACTCGCATTAACTGCCCGTAAATTTGTGCGGTTAGTCTTTCGACTGCTGAAAGACAATCGTTTATACCGTCCGGCAGAATAATTTTCACTTTCTGCCGATGAGTTCGCCCTGCTCATTTTAAAACCATGGTCGACAGGGCTTAGGTGGTCGTTTTTTGTCTTTATCTAAATAGCTAAAATAAAGGAGCCTTTCATGCAAAGCCCCTCTGCATCCTTTTCATATGTAAGCATGCAGCGAGGATCTTTAATACGAGTCAGTGATACACACACATCTGCCGGCT
>JAZQFO010000023.1:0-12761 GCA_045539535.1 Acetatifactor sp. | reverse complement strand
TCTATAAAAGTCCGGTGTGGTATCGCGTAAAGACAGCGGCGGAAGAAATTGAACAGAACAAAAATGCGGTGCCTAGTCAGAAACCTAAGGCTGTGGTACCGGAGCCTGTAATGTCAGAGGAGAAGCAGGTTGCACCGGAGACGGAGGATTTCTTCTTTGAGGACAATACACAGGTGCCTGTGGCTGCGCCTGAGATCCCTGCAATCAAAGAAAATAATGAAGCGGACACAAAAGCAGAAGCGGAGGATGTCATAGCTGCACAGCAGATGAATCTGTTTGAAGAGAAGCTTTTGACGGTAGACAATCGCAGCAAGTATCGTATTATCGGTCAGGTGTTTGATACCTATTGGATGGTTCAGTATGAGGATAAGTTGTTTATCATTGATCAGCATGCTGCTCATGAGAAGGTAAAGTATGAGCGTCTGATGAAACAGTTTCGTGAGAAAAATGTGGCATCCCAGCGGTTAATGCCGCCGGTAATTGTCAGCTTGTCTGCCCAGGAGGAAGTGGTGCTTTCAGAGCATATGGAGATTTTTGAGAATCTGGGATTTGAAATTGAAGCCTTCGGTGGCAAGGAATATGCCCTGCGCAGTGTGCCGGTGGATTTGTATGGTTGTAGTGAGCGAGAGATGTTTTTAGAGGTTTTGGATGAGTTGGATGGTGGTGTAAGCCGCGGAAGCTTTAAGGTGGTGGAAGAGAAAATCGCTTCCATGTCCTGTAAAGCGGCGGTGAAGGGCAATAACCACTTAAGTATGTCTGAGGCTTGTGAGTTGATTGATGAGCTTTTGACCTTGGAGAATCCTTATAATTGTCCTCACGGCAGACCTACAATCATTACCATGACACAATATGAGTTAGAAAAGAAGTTTAAAAGAATTGTATAAAAGCGGGCCGGTGAGTGGCGGCGCCGGCGGATTGGATGGAAGATGCTTCAGGAACAAAATCAGAACAATTGCATAACAGATGAACGGCCGAAGCTGATTGTCCTTACCGGTCCTACGGCAGTAGGCAAGACCAATTTGTCCATACAGCTTGCAAGGGCAGTGGGCGGAGAGATTATTTCTGCGGATTCCATGCAGGTTTATAAGCATATGGATATCGGGTCGGCCAAGATTTTGGCAGAGGAAATGCAAGGGGTGCCCCATCATTTAATTGATATTTTGGAACCCTGGGAGGATTTTAATGTGGTGGCCTTTAAAGAGCATTGTATAAGGGCCATGGAGGAGATTTACGCCAGGGGCAATGTGCCGATTCTGGTGGGTGGAACGGGCTTTTATATCCAGGCAGTGCTTCGGGATATTGATTTTACCGAAAGTGAGGATGATACAGTTTATCGACAGGAATTAGTGGCACTGGCAGAGGCAGAAGGGACGCAAACGCTTCATGATATGCTGCGAGATGTGGATGAAGCCTCCGCGGAAGCGATTCCGGCAGGAAACGTTAAGCGGGTGATAAGAGCTCTGGAGTATTATAAGCTTACCGGAGAACCCATTTCTGTTCATAACGAAAGAGAACGGGCCAGAGAGAATGCCTACAATGCCTGTTATTTTGTGTTAAATGATGACAGAGACAAGCTGTATGAACGCATTGAAAAACGGGTGGACCTGATGCTTGAACAGGGTCTTGTAGATGAGGTGAAGCGCTTGAAGGACATGGGGTGCAAGCGGGGCCAGACCGGTATGCAGGGTCTGGGATATAAAGAGGTCTTGGACTATCTGGACGGGGAATGCAGCCTGGAAGAGGCCGTTTATCTGATTAAAAGGGATACCCGTCATTTTGCCAAAAGACAGCTTACCTGGTTTCGTAGGGAAAAAGAGGTAATTTGGCTGAATCGTCAGGAATTTCCCCTGGGAGATCAGGATATTTTAAAATACATGCTTGAAATAATAGAACGGAGATTTGGAAAATGAGTGAATTAACGAAAAACGGAGCCATTCCGGCCTTATATCAGTCTATGGGAATCAGCGCTCCTGTTTATCAGTTTGGCGCAAAGATTATTGAGGAGCTTTCAGAGCGCTTTGCAGCTATTGAGGAGGTGGCTGAATATAACCAGTTGAAGGTGTTGAAGGCCATGCAGAAAAATCAGGTCAGTGAGGCCTGTCTTTTGGGCACTACAGGCTATGGATACAATGATATTGGTCGTGACACTTTGGAAGCAGTGTATGCGGATGTGTTTCATACAGAGGATGCCCTGGTGCGTCCCCAGATAACCTGTGGCACCCATGCGCTGGCACTGGCGCTTATGAGTAACCTGCGTCCCGGAGATGAGCTGTTGTCACCGGTAGGCAAGCCCTACGATACCTTGGAGGAGGTTATCGGCATTCGCCCTTCTAAGGGGTCTTTGGCAGAGTATGGAGTGACTTACAAGCAGGTGGATTTGTTGCCGGACGGTGGCTTTGACTTTGAAAATATTAAGAAGGCAATTAACGAGAAAACCCGCCTTGTGACGATTCAGCGTTCCAAGGGTTACCAGACCAGACCCACCCTTTCCGTGGCGGGTATTGGTGAGTTAATTGCCTTTATTAAGGGGATTAAGCCTGATGTTATCTGTATGGTGGATAACTGTTACGGCGAGTTTGTTGAGACTATGGAACCTTCCGATGTGGGAGCGGATATGGTGGTGGGTTCTCTGATTAAGAATCCCGGCGGCGGACTTGCGCCTATCGGTGGTTATATTGCGGGCAAAAAGGAATGTGTGGAGAATGCTGCATATAGACTGACAAGTCCGGGGCTTGGCAAGGAAGTGGGTGCATCCCTTGGTGTATTGAAGGATTTTTACCAGGGACTGTTCTTGGCACCTACAGTGACGGCAGGTGCCTTAAAGGGTGCTATTTTTGCTGCTAATATCTATGAAAAATTGGGATTTTCAGTAGTTCCTAACGGTACTGAGTCCAGACATGATATTATTCAGGCTGTGACGTTCGGAAGCCCTGAGGGTGTGGTGGCATTCTGCCAGGGCATTCAGGCTGCGGCGCCGGTGGATTCCCATGTGACTCCTGAGCCTTGGGACATGCCCGGATATGATGCCAAGGTAATTATGGCGGCTGGTGCGTTTGTATCAGGTTCCTCCATCGAGCTTTCGGCAGATGGTCCCATCAAGCCTCCTTATGCGGTATATTTCCAAGGCGGACTTACCTGGCAGCATGCCAAATTCGGCATTTTAAAATCTTTGCAGTCATTGGTTGACAAAAGTATTGTCGAATTATAAGATGTGCTGTATTTTTTCAAAAAATTAAGAAGAAATAAAATTGCTAAATTTTGTATACACTGGTTCTAATTTATGCTACAATAATTGACAGCGCAAAAGTAAAAAATGTGGCGAATTCTTAGGAGGAATGCTCATGAAAAGAGTAAACTGGCTCTTAGTATGGCTGGTATTGATTGGGTTTGTGCTGGGCACTGTAATTGCACAGATTTTCCCCGGTACCTTTTTAAGCTATGGTCAGGAGTTTGGATTAAGCAGCCCGGTGGAATTAAATCTTGGGTTTCTGATTCTGACTTTTGGTCTTCGGTTTAACATTACCATTGCCGGAATCATCGGCGTAATTATCTCTTTTGTGATATATCGGTTTATCCGATAGATGGTTTGACATAATCCGGCGCTTTGGAGAAGGCGAAGGAGGAGTATGCAGACGAAAGAGGATGTTCGTTCAAAATTAAATGAAGCAGATATGCCTTATGAGAAATTCAGACGTTTTGGTCCCCAGGCCCTGACGGAGACAGAGCTTTTGGCCATTATCCTGCGGACCGGCACCAAGGAAAAGAGTGTGCTTGAGCTGGCGGGCGAGGTGCTTAAATTATCCAAGTCGCCCAGAGAGGGACTTCTTGGCTTATATGATGTCAGCTTAGAGGAGCTTATGGAGGTAAAAGGCATCGGTTCCGTCAAAGCAGTGATGTTAAAGTGCATTGCAGAATTGTCCATGCGGCTTAGCCAAGCGGTGGCAAAGGACGGTTTCATGTTTAATTCGCCCAAATCGGTGGCACAATATTTCATGGAAAGCTTACGGCACAAGGATACAGAGAGTGTGATTTTGTTGTGCCTGGATGCCAAAGGGCAGATGCTTTCCGAGAAAAAGCTTTCTGATGGCAGTGTGCGGATGTCTTTGATCTCGCCAAGACAGATTTTTCTGGAGGCTTTACATTCCAAGGCGGTGAATTTTGTGCTGGTGCACAATCATCCCAGCGGAGATCCTACGCCCAGCAGGTATGATAGGGAGCTGACTGCCAATGTAAAGAAGCTGGGAGAGATGATGGATATTCTGCTTTTGGATCATGTAATTATAGGTGACAACAGATATTACAGCTTTAAGGAGATGGGATATCTGGCATAAAGTATATTATATGGAAAGGGGTTTTACCCATGATGGTTAACAATGTGTTTGGTATTGATTTGGGTACCAATAATATCAAAATTTACAGTCGTAATGATGACAATATTGTAGTAGAGAAGAATATGATCGCCATTGAAAATAAAAATACGCTGTTTGCGTATGGTGACTCTGCATTTGAAATGTATGAGAAGGCACCGGGAAATATTCATATTTCCTATCCTTTGTCCAATGGCGTCATTGCAGATATTAAGAATATGGAGACTTTGGTCCGCTATTTCATCGGAGATATCCAAAAGGGAAATACCAAGCCCTGCGATTTCTTCATTGCTGTTCCCACGGATGTGACCGAAGTGGAGAAGCGTGCGTTTTATGATTTGATTAAGGACGCCAATGTAAAGGCGAAGCGCATCATGGTGGTGGAGAAGGCAGTTGCTGACGGTCTGGGTATGGATATTGATGTAAAGAATTCTCAGGGTGTGCTGGTTGTAAATGTAGGGTATGAGACTACAGAGATTTCTATTTTGTCTCTGGGAGGTATCGTGCTGAGCCGTCTGATTAAAGTGGGCGGTCAGAAGTTTGACGAGGCAATCCGCGCGGCGGTCAGACGTGAGTTCTCTTTGATTATCGGTGGCAAGACTGCTGAAGTGGTTAAGATGGCACTCAAGGACCTGGAGGCAGAGGGCAAGGGTGCAGTTGTTTACGGTCGAGATATTGTTACCGGACTTCCTGTGGAGAGAGAGATTCCTACCAAGCTGGTGGATGAGTCCTTAGAGGAGCATTTCAATACCATCATCGATAACGTAAAAGTGATTTTGGAGCGCACTCCGCCCGAGCTTGCAGCGGATATCTACCGTCATGGCATTTATCTCACAGGTGGTGCATCCCAGGTAAATCATCTGGCAGAAAGACTTGCTGCCGGAACCGGACTAAAGGTAAATGTGACTGACAATCCGCTGACCAGTGTGGCTGCCGGTTTGTCCAAGATCATTAAGGATGACAACTATAAATCCATTGCTTATGCGATTGAAGGAATGAGTAAATGAGCCCAATTGTAAAAAGAAAAGGGGAGAGATTTACTTTGCCGAGTAAATATCTCCTTTTTATATTAACGGTAATCTGCATATTTTTGATGCTTCTCACATTTGGTACCAATGTGTTTAACAAACCTTTGAATACCGCGGTGGGTTATGTTGTGGTGCCTTTTCAAGAAGGCATCAGCAAAGCCGGAGAGTGGTTAGCTAACCGTTCGGAGGAATTGGTACAGATTAAGGAGCTTTTGGATGAAAATGCCCGTCTAAAAGAGGAGGTAGCCAGCCTGACAGAGGAAAACACCTTGCTTCAGCAGGATAAATATGAGCTGAATAAGCTCCGAAATCTTTTGGAACTGGATGAACAGTATGGGGACTTTGAAAAGACAGGTGCCCGTATTATCAGCAGAGACTCCGGCAACTGGTATTCTTCCTTTATCATTGACAAGGGCAGTGAGGATGGCATGGCAGAGGATATGAATGTGATTGCAGAGGGTGGTTTGGTAGGACGAATTACTGCTACAGGACCTAATTGGTCCCGGGTTACATCCATTATCTCTGACAATAGCAATGTAAGTGCTATGACACTTGCTACCGGTGACAATTTGATTGTGTCCGGAGATTTGCAGAAGATGTCTGAGGGTGTGATTACCTTCAGTAAGCTTGTAGATAGCAAGAATGTTGTTGTGGAGGGTGATAAAATTGTTACTTCTGATATTAGCGACAAATATCTCCCCAATATCCTGATAGGCTATGTACATACCATCAATATCGACAATAACAATCTTACCAAGTCCGGCTATATTACACCGGCGGTGGATTTTGAACATTTAAGTGAAGTGCTTGTTATTACGGACCTGAAGCAGGTTGTTGCAGAGGAGTCCGAAGAACAGGAAGAGTAAAGGAGAGGCCTGAATGCTTCGTAAAATCATAGTGACTTTATTGATTTTCATAAGCTTTCTGTTGGAAACGGCAGTATTTAACCATTTTGCACTGGCAAATATCGTGCCTAAATTTACCATCATTCTCACCTCGGCTTTTGGGTTTATGAGAGGTGAAGAGGATGGAATGGTTATTGGGTTTTGCTGCGGTTTGTTAAGTGATATCTTTTTTGGTAGTGTGCTTGGATTCTATGCGTTGATTCTTACATATATCGGATATATCAACGGCAAATTTTCACGTATATTCTATCCGGAGGATATCAAACTTCCTATTGCGTTAATTGTGGTCAGTGACTTGTCCTATGGCGTAATGTGCTATATTTTGTTGTTTTTACTGCAGGGAAGATTTAATTTCCCTTATTATTTTACGGCAATTATTTTGCCGGAGGCACTTTATACGATTTTGGTAACTGTAGTTGTGTATCCCGCAATTCTCAAGATTAATCAGCTTCTTGAGAGTAGGGAAAAAAGGAGCGCTCAAAAATTTGTTTGAAGAACTTCGTGAGAATCTAATTAATTTCATAACCAGCAGGTTGACGATTCTGACTCTCTTATTCATGGTGCTGGGTGGAATTCTTGTTTATCGTTGTTTTGATCTGCAGATTGTAAACGGCGAGGAATATCTGAATGATTTTGTTCTGTCTACGGAGAAGACCCGTGATATTTCCAGTGCAAGAGGCAATATTCTCGACAGAAACGGATATGTTCTGGCTTATAATGAACTGGCATATTCTGTTAAAATTGAGGATGTCTATGAAAACACCAACAAAAACCGCAATATGAATGCAACGATCTATCGGTTGATTAAGCTGATTGAGCAAAATGGAGATCAGGTCATTACGGATTTTAAGATTGTGGTAGATGAAGACGGAGAATTTGCTTTTACAGCTGAGGGCAGTAGTCAGACCCGTTTCCTTGCGGATGTTTACGACCATACCCTTTTAGGGGATGATGTTTTAACTCCGGAGGAGGCTGCTTCCACGCCTCTTGAAGTAATGCAGCACTTAAGCCGCAATAAGGGTAAGGGTTTTACCTTTGGTATCGGTGAGTATGAGGTGGAGGGGGATTCGGACTCTGAATTTATTCCCGGCAAGGGCTATACCAATGAGGAATGGTTACAGATGGTGACCATTCGTTTTGCCATGCAACAGACCTCTTATCGGAAATATATCGGAACCACTGTTGCTACCAATGTAAGTGAGAAAACGGTGGCGGTAATCATGGAAAATACCGAAGAGTTACCGGGTGTAACCATTGAAGAGGATACGGTCAGACGTTATAATGACAGCAAGTATTTTGCGCATGTACTTGGCTATACAGGCAAAATCTCTTCCGATGAGCTGGCAAGTCTGAATGAGCAGGTAGTTGCTGCCGGTGGCAGTGAAGGCACTTATACCATCAATGATGTGGTAGGTAAAAGTGGTCTGGAAGCCACCATGGAAACTACGCTTCAGGGTACCAAGGGCTATGAGAAGGTGGTAACCAACGTTACCGGTAAGGTAATGCAGATTTTGGAGCGTACGGAACCCCAGTCCGGACAGGATGTGTATTGTACGCTGGATCATGATTTGCAGATTGCTACTTACAATATTGTGGAGCAGAAGCTGGCCGGTCTTGTATCCAGCAAGATTATCAATGCCAAGGAGTATAAGGCTTCGGAGAACGCTTCCAGCTCTGATATAAAGATTCCGATATACGATGTGTATTTTGCTGTAATTAATAACAATGTGGTTGATATAAAGCATTTTACGGCAGAGGATGCAGGGGAGACAGAAAAAGCCGTATACGATACTTATCTGGTATATAAGGATGAAGTGTATGCAAAACTGCGCAGGGAACTTACAGAGAAGCGTACGCCTTACAAAAAGCTTTCCAAAGAGTATCAGGTATATCAAAGCAATATCGTCAGCAGACTGCAGAGTAATGGCGTTATTATGACGGAGGCGGTGGATACCCAGGATGCAACATATATCGCATGGACACAGGAAGAGGTTATCAGTCTTGCTGAATATCTGGAGTATTGTATTGCTCAGAACTGGATTGATGTAAGCAAACTGGAGCTGGATGATAAATATTCTGATTCTACAGAAATATATGCCAAGCTTCAGGATTATATCATTGAAATGATTGACCATAATACGGATTTTCAAAAGCGTTTTTATAAGTACATGCTTTTGAATAACCGTATCAGCGGCAAGCAGGTTTGCCAGCTTTTGTGTGAACAGGGCTTGGTGGATGTGTCGCCGGAGGATGAGGAAGCGCTTTACAAGAATCGCATTTCTTCATACAAGTTTATGAAAAACAGGATTGATAATCTGGATATTACACCGGCACAGTTGGCGTTGGATCCTTGTAATGCATCAGTAGTTATTACGGATGTGAATACGGGAGAAGTGCTGGCCATGGTTTCCTATCCGGGTTATGACAACAATAAGATGGCCAATTCCATCGATGCAGAGTATTATGCCAAGTTAAATGCCGACAAGTCTCAGCCGCAGTTGAATTATGCGACACAATATAAGGCGGCTCCCGGTTCTACATTTAAGATTGTTTCGGCTACAGCCGGTTTGATGGAGGATATCATCAGTCTGAGGGAGAATATTGACTGTATCGGTACCTTTATGGAAATTACACCGTCTCCCCGATGCTGGAAGGTGTCCGGTCATGACAAGGAAAATGTGACTACGGCTATTCGTGATTCGTGTAACTACTATTTCTATGATGTAGGATACAGATTATCAACACGGACAGGCACCTATGATGAGGAGCTTGGTCTGAATACACTTTATAAATATGCGGATTTATACGGACTTACAGAAAAGTCCGGTGTGGAAATCAGCGAGTACAATCCGGAAGTTTCCGATACGGACCCTGTGCGTTCGGCAATTGGTCAGGGTACCAACAGCTTTACAACGGTGGGACTTGCAAGATATGCAGCAACCATAGCAAACGGTGGCACCTGTTATAATCTGACTTTGCTTGACAAGGTGGCAGATTCCCAGGGGAATGTGATTACCACTTTTGAGCCGGAGATTCGCAATACCATTGAGATGCCGGATTCTTATTGGAAGGCTATGCACAGCGGTATGCGACAGGTGGTGCAAAACAAGGCGTACTTCAGTGACCTGGCTGTAAATGTGGCCGGTAAAACCGGTACGGCGGAGCAGACCAAATCCCGTCCCAATCATGCATTGTTTATTTGCTATGCGCCCTATGAGAATCCGGAGATTGCGGTTGCTACCAGAATTCCCTTTGGTTATTCCTCGGACTATGCGGCACAGACCACCAGAGATATTATTAAGTATTATTATGGTCTGGCAGAGGAGGAAGAGTTGATTACAGGTACGGCAGATACGCCGGATGCAGGTGTCTCCAACGAGCTTTAATGATATAAGAGGTGAAATGTTAGATATGAAGGATATGGTTTTGATAAAAAGCTTTCCTCATGGAATCAACCTGATTCTAAAAGAGGATATTCCTTTTGAACAGATTTTGGAAGAAGTTGCTGTGAAATTCAGCGAAGCAAAAGCGTTTTTCGGAAAGGCCAGCATGGCGCTTTCCATAGAGGGACGTGTGCTTTCTGAAGTGGAGGAGCTTCGGGTGCTGGAGACCATAAAGTCCAACAGTAATCTTCGTATTGCTTGTGTTTTGGGCAAGGATGAAGAAAAGGACAAACAGTACGTGAAGGCTTTGGGGCAGGTGGAACAGCATCTGGTTGACGGAGGGGCCGGGCAGTTTTATAAGGGTTCCCTCAAAAATGGTGAAGTGATAGAAACAGAGAGCAGTATTGTGATTCTGGGGGATGTTTATCCGGGCTGTGCTGTAATTTCATCCAGAAATATTATTGTGCTGGGAGGCCTCTATGGTGAGGCCTATGCCGGCGGAAATGGGCAGGAAGGTGCCTATGTTGTAGCGCTTGAAATGGAGCCGGAAAGACTTAAAATCGGCGATTTCAAATACAAATACGCAGGAAAAGCTCCCAAGTGGGGCATTAAAGCCAAGGTACAACCGAAAATTGCATATGTAAAAAATCAAAAGATTGTCTTCGACGGACTTACCAAAGAATTACTGGGTTCATTTTAATGATATCCAGGGGACGACAGCAGTATTCCATATTTTTAGAAAAAGAGATTGGAGGATTTATGTATGGAAAACGAGTCAAAGCAACCCGGCGGCTGCCAGGTAATTGTCGTCACTTCAGGAAAAGGCGGAGTGGGTAAGACCACCACTTCTGCAAACGTCGGAACAGGTCTTGCCAAGCTGGGTAAAAAGGTGTGTCTGATTGATACAGATATCGGTCTTAGAAACCTGGATGTGGTAATGGGATTGGAGAACCGTATTGTCTACAATCTTGTGGATGTGGTGGAAGGAAATTGCCGTGTGAAACAGGCACTTATCCGAGACAAGCGCCATCAAGGGCTTTATCTGATGCCTTCAGCCCAGACCAGGGATAAAAGTGCGGTTACGCCCGGACAGATGGTTAAGGTAATTGATCATCTTAGGGAACAGTTTGATTATATCATACTGGATTGTCCGGCGGGCATTGAACAAGGATTTCAGAATGCTATTGCAGGTGCAGACAGGGCGCTGGTTGTAACCACTCCGGAGGTTTCAGCCATCCGTGATGCAGACAGAATAGTGGGACTTTTGGAGGCTAATGGCTTTAAGCAGATGGATTTGATTATTAATCGTCTGCGCATTGATATGGTAAAACGCGGAGATATGATGTCTGCTACGGATGTGGTGGATATTCTGGCAGTTCCTTTGATTGGAATTGTGCCGGATGATGAAAGCGTAGTGGTTTCCACCAATCAGGGAGAACCGATTGTGGGTAGTGATTCGCCTGCAGGAATCGCATACAGCAATATTGTACAGCGTATTTTGGGCAAGGAAGTGCCCTACATTAATCTGGAGAGGGGAATTTCATTCTGGACCAGAGTATCGGGAATTTTTCATAAGGCATAGAGGAGGGCGCATCAATGCGAGGATTTTTTCGTAAAAAGAGCTCCTGCCAGGTTGCCAAGGACCGATTGAAGATTCTGTTGATTTCAGACAGGGTAAATTGTTCTCCGGAGGTTATGGAGCTGATAAAAGGAGATATTGCAAAAGTAATATCCAAATACATGAAAATAGATACAGGAAACATGGACATCCAGATACAGGCCAAGGGTAGTAAGGGGGCCAGGGGCAAGACTCCTGTGCTTTATGCAAACATACCTATACTGGATTTACATACCAAATGAGGATCTTATGTTCAAAAAGTATAAGCTGAGAGATTATGATTTCAAGTTAATACTGATGGTAATTGCTCTGGCTGCCACTGGCGTTATTGCCATTGGCAGTGCTGAGCCTGCCCTGCAGGCCAAGCAGTTTTACGGTGTGCTGGCAGGTGTTGCAATTATGATTGTTCTGTCTTTTGTCAATTATAACAGCCTGCTTCGCCTGTATTGGGTAATGTATGCGGGCAATCTGGGGCTTCTTGTGCTGGTAATGCTTGTGGGTGAGGACCACAAGGGTGCTCAGAGATGGCTGGAATTGGGCCCCATTACATTTCAGCCATCAGAAACTGCTAAAATTTTGTTGATTTTATTCTTTGCACAGTTTATTATGAAATATAAGGAGAAAATTAATACGCTGAAGATTTTGGGGGCATGTGTGGCATTGGTTGCTGTGCCTTGGGTGCTTGTTTATGAGCAACCGGATTTGTCTACCAGTATTGTTATTCTGGTAATTTTCTGCGTGATTCTCTTTGCCGGCGGTATCAGCTGGA
This sequence comes from Acetatifactor sp., assembly GCA_045539535.1. GTDB lineage: Bacteria > Bacillota > Clostridia > Lachnospirales > Lachnospiraceae > Acetatifactor. The sequence continues at coordinate 691 of JAZQFO010000023.1, read as the reverse complement.
AATATATTGCAGGAGCTTTTATCGTGGTTGTACCTGCGTTGATTGTAATTGTTTCGCTGGCAGTACAGCCGGATCAGACCATTTTAAAAGAACATCAGCAGAATCGAATTCTGGCCTTTATCAACCCGGAAGAATATGCTACAGCTGAGGCATATCAACAGATTAATTCAGTTATGGCAATCGGTTCCGGTCAGTTGAATGGTAAGGGTTACAAAAACAACGAGATTACCTCCGTTAAAAACGGTGACTTTATCTCGGAGGCCCAGACGGACTTTATTTTTGCGGTCATCGGTGAGGAATTTGGATTTAAAGGCTGTGTTGTGGTAATTGCATTGATTATGGGCATTGCCTTGGAGTGTGTTGCGGTAGGCCGCAGATCCAAGGATATGGCCGGGCGGATTATCGGAGCCGGAATGGGGGGGCTTTTAGCATTTCAAGGTTTTTTTAACATTGGGGTGGTAACATTTATTTTGCCCAACACTGGATTGCCGCTTCCCTTCGTAAGTTATGGACTTACATCACTTATGAGTTGTTTTATCGGAATCGGATTTGTTTTAAACGTGCGGCTTCAGGCCGGACGAAATATGGGCCAGTCTTAACGGCCGGTTAAGAGAGGGTACAAAGGTATGAATATTGCGCTGATTGCACATGATGCAAAAAAGAAACTGATGCAGAATTTCTGTATCGCATA